>NZ_JAYMZR010000011.1:0-8973 GCF_035828615.1 Streptomyces sp. H27-D2
GTTCGGTGCGGGCCGAGCCGCCCCGCCGTCCGGCGGGGCCCTACGGGCTTACGGCAGGGTCGTGGCTGACTTCGGCGGCCATCCGCGGGTGCAGCACCCGCGGGTAGACCCGGGCACGCGGAACCGGATCGGCCACGCCTCCCTGCGGAACCATCTCGGCCACGCCCCACGGGCGTCCCGGCAGGATGACGCTGATCACGTACGAGGCCGAGCAGCCGGTGCACTCGTAGCGGTCCTCCCACGTCTCGACGTCGACCAGGCTGCCGGGGTTGCGGGAGACGTGCCGGTGCGGCGCGTGGCAGCGCTCGCACTTCTCGCCGGGCTCGCAGGTCGAGCCGCACGGGCACGGCAGGTCGAGATGGAGGGCAGGCCGCCAGTCCTGGACCTGGAGTGCCACCGCCGTCTGCGAGGTGTGGCGCAGGGACAGCAGGTTGCGGGCTGCGACGTTGTACGTCTCACCCGTCGCGGCCATCCGCTCGCGGATCACGTCCTTGCGGGCGCGGTTCGTCGTCATGCAGTCCTCCAGCGATTTTCCACGCAGTCCCGCAGGAGGCCGAAAGACCAGTCTGAGGCAATGGCGTGAGTCGGTGACCCTTGTCCTCGCCACCTTGGCCCACCAGCGGGGCCGAGGCTCGGAGCAGGCAGACGCGGCTGCCGCCGTCAACGGTACCTGCCGTCCGGGCCGGGGATCGCCGCGGCGGGAGGCAGGGGCGGGAGGCAGGGGCGGGAGCGGCGGCGGGCCGGCCCGTCAACATCACGGCCGGCGGTGAGACAGGGGAACCCCTTGACCGCCACGGCGTCGGGGAGTGGGGGAGCGACCCGCGGTGATGGCGGCACGGGTGGCGAGCAGATCCGTTTCCGCGCCGCTGCCGCCCGGCCCGCCCTCGCCGCCGCTGCCTGCCCCGGTCGGTCTGGGCGTGGCTTCGGCACCGACGGTCAACGCCGTGTGCGCGGTCACACGATCGGACTGATCGGATTGCCGGTCATCATCTCCACTGATCGCGCCTCGTTGAATTCTCCGATTAACCGGTCCGCCGTGCAGTACCCGGAGCGCCGGTCGAGTCGAATCGGATGAGTCGAATCGGATGAGGAGAACAGCGGCATGCGCCGAACCCCACGGACGGCGATCGTCACGTTGGCGACAGTGGCGGTCGTCCTGATCGGGACCGCCGGCACGACCCCCGCGACGACCCCCGCGACGGCCTCGGCGGCGGCTCCCCGGCGGGACGTGACGACCGACGGCTACCTGGACGAAGCGCTCCGGCAGGTGAACGCGGTCAGGGCGAAGCATCACGCGCCGCCGCTGACCCTCGACCCCGAACTGACGGCCTACGCCAAGTCCCGCGCCGACACTGTCTCCCGGGGCGAGCAGCTCAGCCGCGGCCACGACGACCTGCGGCCCGGCACCGGGGAGAACCTGTACTGGTCGGCTGCGTCGGACGGCGTCGGCAGCCCGACCAGCGCCGCCGAGGCGGTCAAGGTCTGGTACGACGAGCTGAAGGACTACGACTTCGCGCGGCCGGGTTTCTCCCCGCGCACCGGTCACCTGACCCAACTGGTGTGGAAGAAGACCGCGCGGCTCGGCGCGGCCCGCGTCCAGCGCGAGGGGCCGCACGGGCAGGAGACCTGGACCTCGTTCGCCTTCGAAGCGCCGGGCAACGTCCGGGGGCACTACAAGGAGAACGTGCTCCCGGCCTCCTAGCGGGCCGGCGTCCTGGCCGCGCCCCCGGCGCGCGGCGGTCGGCGTGCGCCGGGTCCGAGCGCGGGCCGCGCCGGCGGGCCGGCGCGGTCCCCCCGCCCGGCTGCCGGTCAGGCGTGCGTGCCGCCGTCCACCCGTATCTCGGTGCCCGTGATGAACGCCCCGTCGTCGGAGGCCAGCATCGCGACCACGCCGGCCACCGTCTCCGGGAGCAGTGGGCGACCGCGCCCGCAGCCGGCGTCCCGGCCGCGGACTTCGCGGCCCGGTGCCTGGAACAGGCCGCGGACGGCGGTCTGTTGCGCAACTGATCCGCGGGTGATCCGTCGTGGATGCGCTACTGAGGGGCGGTCAGCCGTTCCACGCCCCGGCCGCAGCCGCGGCCTTTCACGAACTCCGCGAAGTCCCGGGGCGCGCGGCCCAGCGCGCGCTGGACGCCATCGGAGACCTGGGCCTCCAGCCCCCGTTCGATCGGGCTCATCGCCGAGGATCGGATCGAGGAAGGAGCCCTCGCTGAAGTTCTGCGCGAACCAGGCCGGCCGCAGGACCGTCCACGCGACCCCGGACGCGCGCACCGAACCGGAGCGACCGCGGAGGCGTCGGAACCGATCGCCCGAACAGCGCGCCGTCGGCCCGTACTCCGCGCAACAGATCCCCCAACGCGTCCATGCCGGAATCCTGAACGAAGGGCAATGCGGGCGGTACGGGCGGCACGAACCAGGTCTGCCGCGGCAGTCGCCGCCGCAGCCTAAGCCGCGGCCTCGATCTCGCTCCGCACGGCTGTCATGTAGGCGGCCACGAGCCGCTCGTACTCGGCGCGTTCCTCCGGCCACAGCGCCCGACCATTCCGCAGCGCGAGGAACGCGCGGATGGCCTTGTTGGCCGAGTCTGCGCGCGCAGTCTTACCAGGCGCGGGAGTTGGGGGCATGACACAAGGTTAGGGGAGAGGTCTGACATTGCGCCCCGCTCGGCGTGCGCCAAAGGCCACCGGGCGTCGTCGGTGCGGCCGTGTTCGATACCGGCGAAGCCCTGACCAGCGGCGATCGTTTCTGCTCGACTCGGGCGGACCGGCCGGATGTGCGCAGACACACATTCTTCACATTCACTGCGGGAGCTCCGCACCGCCTTCTGTGCCCGCTTTGGTGACCCAGCGTCGCGAAAGCGGCCACCGCGCGGTCTGTGCGATCGGGCCCGCCGCCGAACTCGCCGACGACCGCGCGGGGCGCAAAGGCGTCGGTCAGCCCGCCGACTCGCCCGCGTGCGGGCTGAGGTGGCCGGTCGCGACGAGCGCGAACAGCACGATGCCGAGCAGGATCCGGTAGATCACGAACGGCATGAAGCTCTTGGTGGTGATGAACTTCATAAACCAGCCAACTACTCGATCTCCATCGAGGCTTTGACCTGCGCCTTCAACCAGCCATCAAGGTCAACTGGGAGATCCTTGGGAGACGGCAACGTGAACTCCGGCCCCAAGCCACGCATCAGACCCACCCACCGCTTCTGCAACGTCTCCATGATGGCACGCTCCATCCCCGGCGTGACATTGCTGTACGTCCCCTCCACGCCCGGCAGCTCATGCCCCTGACGCGTCTCCACCGCAATACGGCTGTGCCCGTCCTCGTCCAGCCATTCCTTCGCACCATGCCGCAGCAGATACAGCCGCTTGCCCTCATAAGCGGGCACCGCAGGGATCTCCGGGAGCGGCCGCCAGCACCCTCCCCGGCCGCCGCCCTTCGCCCTCAGCGTCGACGCCTCCCGCCCGTCCGCGATCTTCCGCCAATAGAAGAACGAAAAGTTCGACTTCGCCAGCGGCCCGCCGGTGATACCTGGGAACACCCACTCACTGTCGTGACTCCCCAGGAGCATCCCGAGGAGCTCAGCGAGGAACGGCGGCACCACCAGCGTCCGGAGACTCTCGTATTTCGGCGGTAGCAGCGACAGCACGCTGTCCTTCCACTGGTGCTGGTACTCCACCCGCAGCGCCGGCATCGGATGCTCGCCGCCGTACCGCTCGACGGCTTCTTCCCGCTGCTCCCGGTCGGGGTCGGAAGCCGGCCAGGCGGGGCAGCAGTACTCACGCCGCAGCGCGTACAGCTCAGCTGGACGCATCCCCGTGCACGCCATCGTCCAGATGAACACGTAGCCCGGCAGGCCCCAGTAGGTGAGGGCGTTGACGGCCAGCCGCTGGACGTCCTCGACCCGCATGTCGCGCTTGCGCTCGCGCGGCTTCTTCGTGAACTTGCCGCGGCGCCGCTGGCGCTGGACGGGGGATGCCTGGCGCAGGCTGTCCTCGACGGCGTCGTCCATCATCATCGCGAATATGCCAAGGATCTCGCGGGCGTAGTCCGCCCCGACGTTCGGCCGGGCTCGGAGCTCCTTCGCCCAGGCCCGGTAGGCGGACGGTTTGATGTCGCCGACGGCCGTCTCGCCCCAGCGGGGGACTATGTACAGCCGGGTCATGGAGCGGCAGCTCCTTTCCCGCAGGTGTCCGACGTCGATGCCGTCGAGCCAGTCCTTGGCGTAGTCCTTCATGAGGACGGAGCCGTCGCGCTTGCTGATGTACCGGTCGTTGCGGACGTCTGCCTCGCGGTCGAGCCCGAACTCGAACGCTTCGGTCAGGGTCTCGAACCCGGACTTGCTGTCGTAGATCTTCTTGCCGGTCTTCGGGCTCACTCGTCCGGAATCCCAGCGCACACGCCACGTGTCGCCACGCCTCTCGGGCCACGGCATGTCAACCCCCTAGCTCCTGAAGGAAAGCCCTGGGTCCGGCGGGCACCCCTGCCGCCGGAGCTCCGCTGGGCTGCGTCTATACGCGCTTGCCCACTGGGCAGTTCGCGCATTTACCGCAGTCTCCTCCTTCTCGCCTCACCAGCTCTCGCAGGACGCTTCTGGCGGAGGCGTCGTGCTCGATCCGGGGCGTCGCTACACAGACGACTCTCCCAGCTACCCTGCCGGCCCATCCGGTGAAATCGGGACCGTAGTCAGCTATCACAAGACTGCTGCGCACCATGGCTCCCCCTTTCGGGTTCGGGAGAACCCCCCAAGGTGTGCTTCGACTGTGCCACGCCTTGGGGCGGTTGTGACCATTCGAGGTCAGAGTGGTGCCATGCAGTGACGTAACGGGGAGATAAACACAAAGTTTGTACGGGAATCCGCTTTAGAGCAGGCCGATTTTCTTGAGGTCTTCCATGACGCGGGTGGCCAGATTCTTGATCTGTCCCGCCGTCAGGTCGTCGCTCGCGGCCAGGGACGCACTCGTCACGATCTGGTGGACCTTAGCCTCACGTTCGGCCGGCGGCAGGGTCGAGATGGCGGTGCCCTCCTGTGCTGACCCCTCTATGGGGATGGGCTCCCCTCCGTTGAGGATCGCCTCGCAGCTGCCGATGGCCCAGCGGAGTGCTCCGTCGATCCGTGCGCAGCTGCCGGGGCGCACGGGGAGTGACTCTTCCACTCTCTGCCAGGTGTCTTTGGACATCCTGGCGGCCTTCGCGGCGACATCGCGGGAGGAGTAGATCTCCATGCGTCGCAGCTTGACGACGCGCGCGAGCCGGGCCATGTCACGGGATGCCATGTGCCCATCTTTGCAGGACTGCGCGGGACCAGCCAGGACCGGGGGCCTTAAAGGCTGGAACAGGACCGTCACGCACGGTGAAATTCGGCAGACCCGAGACTAAGTAAGGCTAACTACCCGCCAGTAGAGACGAACTAGGACTAGCTTTTGAGGCTAGCTAGCGCTAACTTCTGGTCATGCACCAAGTCCCACCACCCACCTTTCGAGTGGACGGGGCAGCACTGCGCACACGCCGCATGCAGCTCGGACAGAGCACCACCGAACTCGCAACGGCGACGGGGGTCAGCGACAGCTACATACGAAAGCTCGAGGGCGGCACCAGATGCCGCATGAGACCCCGCCACTACACCGCACTGCGCGCCGCCCTCCGCACCACCGATACCGACCTCCTCACCACCGAGGACCCCCAAGAGAGGACGTGAAATGCCCACCGCGAAGACCTACCACCTCCCGATCAAGCCCGAAGACCCGAACGCGGAGTACATGACCATCCAGGAGACCGCCTGGGACGTGAAGTGCAGCGTCACGCACCTCCGGCGCGGACTCAAAAGCGGCCTCTTCAGCGCCCGCCGGAACGGCGATACCGGCCCGTGGATCTTCGACCGCGCCGACCGCGACCACATCCACGCCGTACAGCGCATCGGGGGCCCTCGGCGTGCATCCCGCCGGACCCGCAAGCCGACCACGCCGAAGACCAACGCCGCCTAGGCGGCATGCGGGCCCCACCGCCGGTTTCTATCCGGTCACCGGCAGCAGGGCCCTCGATCCACCACCAGCACTCACGAGAATTAGGAGTGGACCGTGTCCACATCTTCGCAGAATCCAGAGCCGGAGCGGATCACGCTCACGGCGTTCGAGGAGATCGTCTCGGGGAACCCCCGAGTGTCGGTCTGGCAGGCGCTGTTCGGCGACGCTGAGGACATGCTCCTGGCGAGTCGGCCTGAGGGCTACGAGGTCGAGGACATCGGCCGGTCGGCGTTCAACTGGCTGCCGGAGTCGGAGCGTGAGGAGGCGCTGGACTGCCTCTACTACACGTACTGGGCGTCGGTGCAGAACGACGCTGACGAGCAGGTTCGGTTCGAGCAGGAGCGTGCCCCGAAAGCCCGACTGAGGGTGTGCCTGGACGAGTTCCGGGCACTGCGAGCGACTGGTGCCCCGATGCGTGACGGGCTGGTCGCGGAGATCGTCGACCTCACCGACGTCCTGTTCGGCGGTGCCCGATGACCGCATATTTCGGCTCCGTCTCCCTGTTCCTGGAGGGCGACGCGACCATCGCGACCCAGCAGTGGGTGGCATCCGACGGCACTCCGTTTGTAGTGCTGCGTATCGGCCCGCTGACTGTCGATGCCTGTGATGCGTCGCCGGCGACGCTCCGGCAGCTCGCGGCGTGTGCGTCCGAGTTGGCCGACGTGCGGGAGCAGCAGCTCGCCGCCGTCGAGGGTGGTGGCCGGGATGTCTGATCTCCTGCCCCGCACGATCGCCGCTCTGGATGTCCCGGCGGCTGAGGTCGAGGCGGATGTGCGTCTCCGCCGGGCCCTGCTGTTGGAGTCGCTGCGTGAGGCGCTGCCGGTCTCTGATCCTCGCCTGGCTGCCGAGCGGCACTGCTGGCTCGACGCAGACCCGGACACCGCCTACCCACTGCCCGGCATCCCTCACCCCGCTGGAGGCTCCGATGTCTGACCTCTCCGCAATCTTCACCCTGGCTGCCGCTGTGGTTCGCACGTCGGGCCACGGGAAGGGCCGGTTCGTCGGCCCGGACGGGACGGTGGATGCGGTCGGCGCCCTCTCAACCGCCGTCACCGGCAAGGCCACCCCGCCGGATGTCATCGACGGCCTGCTGTGGGACGCGGTCGAGTACCTGTCGCCCCGCATCCCGTCGATGACGGTGGACGAGGACCCGCTGGAGCGGATCGCCGACTGGAACGACCAGTCGGAGACGACGCAGGCGGATGTGATCGCGGCTCTGGAGGCTGCTAGCGCGGATGCGGCTGAGGCTGCGATCGCCCACGTCGACGCGATCGCCACGCACCACACCAGCAGTCTGGCGGTGGCGTGATGACTGTCGCCGAGTTCCTGCCGGTGCGTCCGCGTCGTGCGTCGGCTGGTCGCCGTCACCGCCACCACAAGCAGCTCCCGTACCGGATCGGCGAGGTCGTGCCGGGTGCGGTGTCGGTGCTGCTGGTGCCGATCGCGACGGGCGGCCCCGAGTTGGAGTTCGTGGCTGTGGTCTACGGCCGTGACGGTGCTCGACTCCCGCTCGCCGACGGCGCATCCCTCGCCCTCGCGTCGCTGCTACAGGGCGCGTTCACGGCCCCCTGGAGCGAGTCGCAGACGTGGCGCGCCGACACCAACCGACTCACCACCACCACCGCACTGCTCGACGCCACAGGGGGACACCGCAATGCCTGACACGAAACTGCCGGACCTGCTTGGGTCCGTGCGCCGCAATCCTGAAGGCACCGTTCTCGCGATCCTCTGGCCGTCACCGCCGCACCCGGCGCGCTGGATGGTCACCGACCAGTGGGGCTCGTGCGGTTACGAGTCGGACGAGGTCGTCGCTGACTGGCCGGTTGTCGGCGCGGTGCCGTTCAGCCCGGCTGCCGGGATGGATCTGTCCGCCACCGAGAGCCGGACGGCGGGTGGCGACCGTGGCTGACACCGACCGCATCGCCGACATCCAAGCCCGCACCGACGCCGCCACCAAGGGGCCGTGGCTGAGCGGCCAGATGCTCCAGACACCCAACACCGTGGCCAGCCTCGACGGCCCGATCGCCGTCTTCGGCGGCAGCCAGCAGGACCGTGACGACACCGAATTCACCGCCCACGCCCGCGACGACATCCCCTGGCTCCTCGACCGGTTGGAGCAGGCCCGCCGGATCGCCGTGACGCTGGAGAACGAGAACGCGCGGCTCCTCGCCGAGCTGGCGAAGTACGTCGGCGTCGAGCCGACCATCGCCGAGGAGATGCAGCACCTCAGGCGCTGCCTCAACGCCGTCTACGACCTGTGCGACGACGCCACCCAGCAGGCCAAGCGCTGGGAGACGCCACTGCCCGTACCCGAGTGGGTCGCCGCAGTCCAGCGGGCCGCAGACGGAGACCGGCCAGACGACCCCGCCGACACCCGTCGCCGCATCTACATCGACGGCCAGGGCGCCGCCTGGGTGGGCGTCCGCTACCTCGAAGACACCCTGTACATCGCACCTTTCAGCGGCACCTACCTCGCCGACGAAGGCGACCTCGCCGATGTCGTAGCCGAGCGCACCGGCGGCCTCCGCGAAATCGGGAGGACCCGATGACCGCGCCCCAACTCATGGTCCAGATCGACGGCCAAACCCTCCCGCTTACGGACTGTGTGTGGGTCGAGTTCGCCCCGTGTGGCTGCCCCTGCCAAGCCCTCCACGCGGCCTACGACAACAGTGCGCACGCCACAGAGGAGCAGGCCCGCGCCGAGTTCAACATCAACCGTCAGGGCTACCGGCTGGAACTGATGACCTTCGCCCAGTACCACGCTGATCTCGGCCTCACCGCCAAGCGCCTCCGCACCAAGGCCGATACCACGCAGGCGGTGATCCCCGGTGTCTGACTTCCTCGCCGTCATCCTCCCCGCCCTCGGCGTCGCCGCGATCCTCCTCGCCTGCACCGGCACCCCCCCCCCCCCCCCCCCCCCCCCCCCCACCCCCCCCCCACCCCCCCCCACCCCCCCCCC
>NZ_JAYMZR010000011.1:8983-49287 GCF_035828615.1 Streptomyces sp. H27-D2
GGACCACGGCCCCGCCTGCCAGCCCGAGTTCGACACCCACCGGAGGCAGTAGTGACACCCAGCGAAATCCGCCTCCGCGCCGACCTCCGCCGCTACCGGGAGCTCGCCGCCGCCCTCACCGAGCGTCTCCTCGTCCTCCAGGACGCCAACGAAGGCGCGTATCGCGCGGCTTACGACGTCGTCGGCGGACCCCACCACTGCCCGAACAGCGCCTTCGGACACCCCGCCGTCGACCCCGACGCCGTACACCCCGACCGGCTCGCCAGCTACGGCCTCCTCCTCCAACGCCGCGAGACCGGGGAGCCGGCATGAGCATCAACCCCCTACGCGGTACCGGCACCCGGCGGTTCACGCGCCTCCACCTCAAGCACCAGCGTGACGCCGCCCGCTCCGCAGGCCAGGTCAAGGACGGCACGATCCGCGCCCTCGACACGCAAGTTGCTGGCCTCACTGACGAACTCGCCCTCAACCGCGCCGACCTCACCGAGACGCGCAAGCAGCTCGTCGACCAGCGGGAACTCGAAGTCCTCATCGCCGGACTCCGCAAGGAACTCAAGGAGACCAAGGCGTCGCTCGCCAACGCGACCAAGGTTTCCGACCTCCAGCAGCACATCTCCACCGCACCGAGCGGCACCAACGTCCGCGACCTCCGCGCCTACTTCGCCGCAGCCGGCCGGGTCGTCCCCATTCCGCTCCACCAGTCGCCCCTCGCGGACCCCGGACACGTCCCGAGTCCGGCCGACAGTGCGACGACGCAGTCCATCCGACTGCCCGCCGCATAACCCGCAGACAGCCCGCCGTCCGCAGATGCCACCGGCTCCGGCGGCGGGCCCCAAACCACCCGCCGGCGGTCCGGCTTCCCCACCCGGACCGCACCCGGCCTCGCGCCACACCCCCGCGCGAGGCCGGGCCCCACACACCCGAAAGCAGACCACATGAGCACCAGTAGCCACACGAAGACACCCCGGCCTCTCGCCTTCATCGACACCGAGACAACCGGCCTCGACGTCGACCACCACGACGCATGGGAAATCGCCGTCATCCACCGACGCCCCGGACACCCCGACGCCGAATACCTCTGGCAGATCCGCACCAGCCTCGCCGAAGCCGACCCCGACGCCCTCGACATCAACCACTACCACCAGCGATTCGCCGTCCCGGACGGAGAGCTCGCCTTCCGCGTCGCGACCGGCACAATGCCCGCCAGCAAGCCCGTCACCGGCTGGGACATGATGCTCGACCTGATGGCCATCCTGGACGGCTCCGTCCTCGTCGGCTCCAACCCCGCGTTCGACGAGCGGTTCCTGACCAAACTGTTCCACTCCGCCAGTGCCACTCCGGCCTGGCACTACCGCACCGTCGACATCGCGACGATGGCCGCCGGACACCTGTACGGGCAGGCCCACACCCTCACCAGCCAGAAGCGCGACCCGGAGCCCTACGACCGTGTCGACGCCCTGCTCGCTGACGGCTGGCGGTCCTACGAACTGTCCCGACAGATGGGCGTCGAACCGCCGGCGAAGGGCACCGCGCACACCGCACTCGGAGACGCCCGCTGGGCCCGCGACGTCTACGACGCGATCACCCAGGCCAACGACGGCGGTGCGCAGTGACCGCCCCCACGCTCCCCGCCACACCGACTGGCGAACTCGCCGGGGCCACCACCGCCCCGGCCGCCGGTCGGCGCCGCAAGGCACCGGCCCCCGCACCCACCGGACCCGACCGCATCCCCCGGCCCTCGCAAGGCTGGTACCGCGACAAAGTCACCGGCGACAAGCTGCGCCGCGTCACCACCATCCTCGAACAGGGCTGCACCAAAGGCGACGCCCTCACCATCTGGGCAGGCAACATCACCGCCGAGACCGCCATGGCGAACCTGCCCTACCTCGTTTCCTCCTCCCTCCAGCCGGCCGCCCGGTACGAGGCCGAGAAGTGGCTCAAGCGAGCGCACCACCGTAAGAAGGACGAGCGCGCAGACGTCGGCACCGCCGTCCACACACTGATCGAGTCGCACGTCCTCGGCACACCGATGCCCGACGCACTCCTCACCGACGAGGAAATGGCCCCGTACCTGCGGCACTTCCTCCAGTTCGTCGAAGAGTGGCAGGTCACCTTCGAGGCGTCCGAGATGGTCGTCGGCAACTACGAGCAGGGCTACGCCGGCACCCTCGACTACCTGCTCCGCTCCCGGCTGATCGCCGCCGCACTCAGCGCGTACCTCGACGTCGAGGTCCCCGCGGACTCCGTGTTCATGGGCGACACCAAGACCGGCGGGGAGCTGGACATCAAGGGTGTCTACCCCGAGGCCGGATTGCAGATGGCCGCGTACCGGAAGGCGCGGGTGGCGTGGCTGCGGGACGGCTCCACCGTGCCGATGCCCGCGACGTACTCGACCGGCGTCGTCCTGCACCTGCGGCCCGAGGGCTACCGGCTGGTCCCCGTGGTCTGCGACGACGCGGTGTACGCGGCGTTCCTCGTCATCCAGCAGGCCGCCGAGTGGACGTCCGGCCTGTCCAAGAAGGTCGTCCGCCCCGCCCTCACCCTGCCCGCCCTCACCGAAGGAGCTGCGGCCTGATGCCCATCCTCGATCTCCAGCGCCGCATGCGTCAGCTCGGCGAGATCCGTATCGGCCACGTCATCGACACCGGCAAGAAGCGCAAGGACGGCAAGCCCCTCATGCGCCCCGCCAAGTTGAAGGCGTTCCGCTTCACCAGCCCGTCCCGCGCGATCCTCACCAGCGTCGCCGAGCTGTACGGCGGCGACGTCCAGCCCTGGACCCCGGCCAACGGCGGACCCAGCGAGTTCGAGGTCTACTCGACCACCGACCGGCTGCCCGTCCTCATCCCCCCGAACGACGCCGTATCCCAGTGGTACGAGCTGTACGCCGGATCGAAATGCATGCGCCGCTGCGACGGACAGACCGAGCAGAAGAAAGACCGGCCGTGCCTGTGCAACCCGGACGAGCGCGAGTGCTCCATCACCACCCGCGTCAACGTGATGTTGCGCGACATCCCGGCGCTCGGTCAGTGGCTGCTCATCACCAAGGGGTACTACGCCGCGACCGAGTTGCCGCCTGCGGCTGAGCTGCTGGCGCAGGTCGGCGGTTACGTCGCCGGGTGGCTCGGCATGGAAGAGAAGTCGGTCGTCAACGACGAGGGACCGATGCGGTTCATGGTCCCGACCCTCGACGTGGAGATCACCCCGGCCGCGCTGATGGCCGGGCAGATCACTGGTGCCCCCGCGGTCGCCTCCGGTCCCGAGCGTGTCGCTATCACTGGCGGGCGCCCGGATTATGCGTCGCTCGCCGCGGTGGCGAAGACCGCCGAGGACGTCGGCCGGTTGTGGGCACAGGCGAACCAGGCCGGTCACCTTGACGATGCTCTCGCTGCGACGCTCAAGGCCCGAGGCGAGAAGCTCCGCGCCGAGCAGGTCGCCGAGAAGGTCTCGGATGAGGCGGGCGAGTCAGGGGCGCAGGACCCCCCGCCACCGCCGCCGGTTGAGGACGTCGTCGACGGCGAGATCGTCCCGGACGACGACGTGGAAGCTGTCTGGTTCCAGATCATCGCCGCCGCCGGGCCGCTCGGCCTGACCACCGACCAGGTCGAGGCCCAGTTCGCCGAGGCCAATGACGGACTCCACCCCTCGACCGCATCCGTCGACCGGTTGCGCGCCTTCCTCGGCACCCTCAAGGGGGCCCGCTCATGAGCTGGCACCTCGACCGTATGGCCGGCTTCGACATCGAGAGCACTTCGACGGATCCCGAGACCGCCCGCATCGTCAGCGCCTGCGTCGTGCAGGCCGGCGGCGGCCACCCCGTGCAGTCCGCCGTCTGGCTCTCGGACGTGGACGGCGAGGAGATCCCCGCCGAGGCCGCCGCGATCCACGGCATCAGCACCGAGCGGGCGCGCGCCGAGGGGGCCGATCTCCGCGAGGTCGTCGAGCAGCTGCTCGGCGCACTCGGGCAGGTTGCCCTCTCCGGCGTCCCGATCGTGGCGATGAACGCGAGGTACGACCTCACGGTCCTCGACCGGGAGGCGCGTCGGTACGGCATGACACCGCTCGACGGCCGAACCAGCGGCGTCCGGGTCATCGACCCGTTCGTCATCGACAAGCAGTTCGACAAGTACCGGCCCGGCAGCCGCAAGTTGACCGCCCTCTGCAAGCACTACCGCGTGCCGCTCGACAGCGCACACAGCGCGGACGCCGACGCCATCGCCGCATGCCGCGTCGCCTGGCGACAGGGCACCATGCACCCCGCGCTCGCCGAGATGACCCTCGACCAGCTCCACACCGCGCAGACCCTCTGGGCTGCCGACCAGGCCCGCGGGTTGCAGGAGTACTTCCGCAAGAAGGACCCGGCCGCGGTCGTCGAGCCCGCATGGCCACTCATCCCATATCAGGAGGCGACCGCCTGATGTTCGGTAACCGCAAACGCCACGACGCCCCGTTCTGACCCGCTCCGGGGCCGCCCTCGCCCAAATCGAGGGCGGCCCCGGCAACCCCAGGAGACCACACCATGAGCGAATCGATCAGCCCCAGCGAACTCGTCCTCACCGACGACCCGCACGTCACCACCGAAGGCGACGGACTGAGGTCCCTGAAGAACCTCAGTGGGCTCGCCTCCCGCAACGTCGGGGGCACCCGATGACCGCCCTCGACTGCACCGTCCCGCCGGTGGTCGACGGCTACGGGCCCAGCTCGCACCGATCGGAGACCGCCATATCCATCACCCCGGACGAAGCCCGCGAGCGGGCCGACGCGACTCTCCGCTCCCTGTACGCCACAGTCGCCGACTGGGACCGGAGCCTCATCGAGCAGGCCATCGAGGCCATCGGAGACGACGGCCGCACGTTCTCCATGAACGGCATCCGGGACCTGCTGCCCGATATGGCGCACCGCACTGCCGGGCTGGTCATGCGCTCCCTCATCGGACGCAAGAACCCCACCATGCTCGTCAAGATCGGTGAGGAGCCATCAACGTCGGGCCCCACGCACGGCAAGCGGATCAACATATACCGGCTCGCCCGCACCGTGTCGCAGAGGGCCGCCGCATGAACACCCCCTACCGCATCCTCGTCACCGGCAGCAGGGCCTGGACAGACGCACTGCCCATCCGCCAAGCCCTCGCCGCCACCGCCGCAGCCCACACACCCGCGGTCGTCGTGCACGGCGCGTGCCCCTCCGGAGCCGACCTCATCGCAGCCCACTGGGTCGAGGAATGCGGAGCCCACTTCGGCGCGACCGCCGAACCCCACCCCGCCCTCTGGCAGATCAACGGCAAACGCGCCGGACTCATCCGCAACCAGCTCATGGTCAACCTCGGCGCTGACCTGTGCCTCGCTTTCATCCGCGACGGCAGCCGCGGCGCGAGCCACACCGCGCGCCTCGCCACCGCCGCTGGCATCCCCGTCCGGCGGTGGTCGATATGACCATCCGTCTCCTTGCGGGCATCGCCGCCGCCGTCGCCGGCCTGCGGACCCGCATCCGGCAGCACGCCGCCGACCGGCCCCACCTCGCACCCGCAGTCGAGTCACCCGCCGCCGACACCCGACCCGACACAGACCGTGTCGAACTCGAACGCCTCGAAGCCCTCTACCGACGGCCATCCGCGAAAGGAGCCCGACCATGACCACGCCACCTCACCCAGGACGCCGCCGCTGCTACCTCGACGGATGCGACCAGGACGCCTGCCGCGAAGCGCACCTCCGCTACTGCAAGCGCTACAACTACGACGCCGCTCACAACGGCCGCCGCACCACCGACGTCACCCCCTACGCCGTCAAACTCCAGACCTACGTCGACGCCGGATGGAGCAAGCAGGGACTCGCCGACGCCACCGGTGTCGCCCGCACCACCGTCCGCGACATCCTCTGCGGCGACGTCAGCAACCTCTACCCCGAGACCGCCCGACGCCTCGACGCCTTCCAACCCGCGCCCGGCACGCCTCCGACCGCCGCGTGGACCGACCTCACCGGCACGAGGCGCCGCATCCAAGCCCTCGCCGTCACCGGCTGGCCCCTGTGGACCACCGCCGCGGACCTCGGGATGGGTCTCAGCTCGGTCCGCCGAATCGTCAACGAGTCCTGGCAGCAGACCTCCAAGCAGACCGCTCAGGCCGTCGACGGGTTCTACACCCGCCGCAGCCGCATCCCCGGCCCGTCCAACCTCGCCCGGCTCCGGGCCCTGGGCCGCGGCTGGCACGGCCCCCTCGCCTGGGACGACAACCTCGACGACCCCGACGCGCGCCCCGACATCGGCGAACCCGCCGTTGAACTGAACCGACTGCAACTCGGCCGCTACCGACGCGCCGAAATCGACCACCTCGACAAATTCGGCATCCCCTACACCGAAATCGCCGAACGCCTCGGCATGGACGAAAACCCCAACCACGTCCGAGACATCGTCGGCGAGCTCCGCAAGGAGCGGGTCGCCAACCCCGCCATCCACACCCAGGCGGCGGCATGACCACCGACTGGCGACACCAAGCCGCATGCCTCGAACTCGACCCCGAACACCACTTCGTTACCGGCACCACCAGCCCCGCACTCCGCCACATCGAGCAGGCCAAAGCCATCTGCCGCGCCTGCCCCGTCATGCAGCAGTGCGGCCAGTGGGCCCTCGAAACCCGCCAGGAATACGGCGTCTGGGGCGGACTCAGCGAAGACGACCGACGACGCCTACTACGCCGCCTCGGCCGCGGCAAGACCACCACGAACGGCCGGCCCACCGCCCAATGCGGCACCGACGGCGGCTACAAGAAACACCTCCGCGAACACAGCGCCATCTGCACCCCCTGCCGCACCGCACACAACGCCACCGCACTCAAGACCTACCACCGCGGACGAGCCGCATGACCACCCGCCCGCATCTGCGCATGAAAACGCCCCGCTGACAACAGCAGGGCGGAAGGAGAGAAGGACGTGTCAGGACTCGGGGTTCTTGGCCAGCCGGCGCTCGATCGCGGCGTGCTTCGCCTGCTGCTTGTGCCAGGCGTTGACGCGGGCGTGAGCGTGACGCCGCAGGTCATCGCCGCGCGAGGTGCCTTCTTCCTCGCACAGAAGCCCGTATGCCGTCCAGGTCTCGTCATCGATACGGACCATGCGGCCGGGCGTCCCCTTCGTCGTCATGCCGACAGCGTAGCTGACCGCTCACCGGCTACACACCCCACGATTCCGATTCGTACAGCTAACGTATTGCGAGTGCCTACACACCCTGCGGTAGGCTCAGACCGTACCGACGGGCAGGCCGAACGATCAAACAAGCCGCCGAATTGGGCCAGTTCGCCATGCCCGCCGGCGCTCCAGATCACCCCGACGGAAGGCGTCCGATGACCGATCGCGAGCACGGATACGCCCGGTACAAGCTCGATGGCTGCCGCTGCTACATCTGCGGCCTGGCCAACGCCACCTACTACGAAGCACGCGAGCGGGCCATCGCCTACGGCACCTGGCACCCGTGGGCCGACGCCGAGCCCGTGCGGGTCCACATCCGCAACTTGCAGGAGTGCGGCCTCGGCACCCGGCGCATCGCCGCCACAGCCAACATCGACCGCAAGAGGATCACGACGCTGATCAACGGGCGTCCGGAACGCGGCACCGCACCCCTGGACAAGCTGCGCCCCGCGACGGCCGCCGCGATCCTCGCCGTCCAGCCCACCCTCGACACCCTCGGCTCAGCGCAGATCATCGGCTCCACCGGAACGGTGCGGCGGCTGCAGGCGCTCGTCGCGGGCGGCTGGCCGCAGACGCACCTCGCGGCGGGCCTGGGGATGACGCCCTCGAACTTCGGTCAGACGCTGACCTCGGACCGGGTCAGGGTGCGCACCGCCCGCGCAGTACGAGCCCTGTACGACGCGAACTGGCGCGCCGACCCCCTGGAGCACGGAGCCACGCAGTCCGGAGTCACCCGAGCCCGCCGCTACGCCGCCGCCCACCACTGGGCCCCCGTCGGCGCCTGGGACGACGACACCATCGACGACCCCAACGCCCAGCCGGACACAGGCGAGAAGACCCTCCGGCGGGAGGCGCTCGCCGAGGACGCCCTGTGGCTGATGGAGAAGTCCGGCTACACGCGCCACCTCGCCGCCGCACGGCTGGGCGTCAAGAGGAACACCCTCGACCAGGCACTCGCCCGGGCTGACGAGCGGAGCGCCGCCTGATGCCGTTCGCCCCCGCATGGGCCGAAGAGGCCGCCGGCCCGCGCATCGCGTCCCTGTTCACCGGGACCGGCGCCCTCGACCTGGCCGTGATGGACGTGTACGGCGGCGACGCCATCTGGCATTCGCAGTACGAGCCGCCGGACAAGGACGGCCGCGAGGACACCCACCAGTACGCCGCCCGCATCCTCGCCCGGCACTGGCCCCACGTCCCCAACCTCGGCGACATCACCGCCGTCGACTGGCAGGCCGTCCTCGACCAGTACGGGCCCGTCGACATCCTCACCGGCGGCTTCCCCTGCCAGTCCGTGAGCGCCGCCGGACAACGCGCCGGCCTCGCCCCCGACACCCGCTCCGGCCTGTGGAACCACATGGCCCGCGCCATCCACATCCTCCAACCCCGATTGGTCGTGATCGAAAATGTCGAAGGACTCCTCTCCGCCAAGGCCGCTCGCGGTATGGGACCCGACGGCGTGCCTTTGGATGAAGGCGGACGAGCCGGGACTCTTCGAGCTCTCGGCGCCGTACTCGGCGACCTGGCCCGCCTCGGGCTCGATGCGGAATGGCTGTGCCGTGCTGCGTCGGACGCCGGTGCCCCGCACCGGCGCAAGCGCGTCTTCATCAACGCCTGGCCCGCCGACGCCGCGCGCCTCGGACACGAACGGGGCGGGGACGCACGGGGACGGGGGAATGGACCTGCGGACGGCGATCTCACTACTGCCGACGCCGCGCGCCTCGGACACGGGCACCCCCGGCCGGCGGGCGAGCGAAGGATTCCGGCCGCCTCTGTCACAAGTGGTGCTGCCCCTCGCGGCCAAGACGCCGCTGCTGCCGACGCCGATGGCCGGGGACGCGAACGGGACACGGAACGCGACGGCGGGCCGGTCGAACCCGGACTCGCAGCATCACCCGGGCTGGACCCTCTCGGACCTGGTGTTCAGCGGACAACTGTCCCCCAGCGGAGCGAAGACACCGCTGTTGCCGACGCCGCGCGCCTCGGACGGAACGAACGGCGGACCCAACCAGCGGGGCAGCAGGGGCGATCTGATGCTCCCGTCAGCCGTAGCGCGACTCTCGGCCTCCGCCCCGGACACCCCGACGTCGACTGGGGCCCCTTCGCCCCCGCCATCCAACGCTGGGAACACACCCTCGGACGCCCCGCTCCCTGGCCAACTGACTTTCGGGGACGCCTGAGCCCCGTCTTCACCGAGTGGATGCAGGGCTACCCGGACGGCTGGGTCACCAACACCCCCGGCCTCAACCGCAACGCCATGCTCCGGGCGCTCGGCAACGGCGTCGTCCGCCTCCAAGCCGAGGCCGCCCTCCGGATGCTGCGCGAACGGATGCCCACCCACGCCCGCCTCCCCCTCCCCGCCCGGTCAGCCGCAGCGTGACCGCCCCCTGCACACCCCACACCGGCCCCACGGACTGACCCACCGCCAGCACCGTATCCGCACCAGCCGAAAGAAGCTCCATGGCCCTGCTGAAGATCGACAGTCGAGCGTCCTCGCATCCCAAGGTGATGCGCGCGGGGAACGCCGCCCTCGGCCTGTGGATGCGACTGGCCAGCTGGGCTGTCCACCAGCACCCCGGCGACTGGACCGTGCCGGGCCAGCTGGTCCGGAGCTACAGCACCGCAACACAGCTGCGGCGCCTGGTCGCCGCCGGCCTGGCGACTCCCGTCGGCGACGACTACGAGCTCGACTCCGAGCTCCTGTCGTCCGCCCAGGCCAGGTACCGGACCCCGATACATCCGGAGCAGCGTCAACGGCTCTACGAACGCGACGGTTACCGCTGCCTCGAATGCGGGGCTACCGACGACCTGACCCTCGACCATATCTACCCCTGGTCGCGGGGCGGGGCCGACACCGACGACAACCTGCGGACGCTCTGCCGTCCCTGCAACAGCCGCAAGGGGGCGAACATCTGATGCCGCGCATCCGCACTGTGAAACCCGAATTTTGGGAGGACGAAGTCCTCGGGCTTCTGCCGCGCGATGCCCGTCTGCTCTTCGTCGCGACGTTCAACATGGCCGACGACGAGGGGCTGCTTCGGTGGACGCCTGCCTATATCAAGGCGCAGGCGTTCATGTACGACGACGACCTTGCCGTGCCGGACGTCGCCAAGTTGATGCAGCAGCTGGCGGATGCCGGTCTGATCTTCCCGTTTGTCGGCGGTGTGGCTCGGCAGCAGATGGCGTGTGTGGTGAATTTCCGCAAGCACCAGAAGATCAACCGGCCGCAGAAGAGCAAGATGCCGGCCCCCTCCCTCCAGAACGCGACGACGCGGCGCATGTACGCGCGGCGGGACGGGTGGACGTGCCAGTTGTGCGGTGGCGGCATTCCCGAGCGCCCGGTGGTGAACGACTCCCACAACCTGTCGATCGATCACATCCGGCCGCAGAGTCAGGGCGGTTCGGATCATCCCTCCAACGTCCGGGCGACGCACCAGGCGTGCAGCGAGGGGCGCCGTGAATGCGGTGGCGGGGAGTTCGTTCCGCCGCGGAGTCTCGCGGGGTTGCACGAGTCCCTGGAGGATTCACTGAATGGTTCAGTGAATGACTCACTGAATGGTTCAGTGAATAAATCTCAGCACAGCGTCACAAACGACCCTGGAAAATCTACGCAGCGTGACTTTAATTCAGTGAACCATTCACTGACGGAAGGGAAGGGAAGGGAAGGGAAGGGAAAGGAAAGGAACTACCCCCCTACCCCCGCAGCCGAGCCCCCCGACGACCCCGCCGCCGTGGACACGGGCAGGCCGCTTCCCGACCGCATGACCGACGCGTTCCTCGCACGCTTCAGCCACGGGAACTCATACAAAGCTCGCCAGGTCCGCGGAGTCGTCGCCGACACGCTCGCCAACGACACCGACCCTGACGAGCTCTGGCGTGCCCTCATCCGCCTCGGCGAGACCAGCAAACCCGTCACCGCGAACACACTCCAGTTCGCGTTCTCCGACATCCGCAAGAACACCCCCAGCAACGTCATCCAGCTCGCGAACGGCCAGGCACTCTCCGGCACTGACGCCAGGGTCGCCGCCCACTCCGCACTCACCGAACAGCTCCGCGCCCTCGAAGCCGCCCGGGAGACCTCATGAAGACCTCCGAAGCCTCAAACCTCCTCACCCGCTGCGCCGGTTTCGACAACCGCCAGCCGTCTCACGCCGCCGCTGAAGCCTGGGCGTCCGCCCTGAGCGACATCCCGCTGGACGCCGACGCCTTCGCCGCCGTCGACCGGTTCTACGGCACCCCACCCAAGGACCCCAGCCAGCGTCTGTGGATTCAGCCGCATGATGTGCGGCGCACCCGGCGGACGATCCGCTCGGAGCGGCTGGAGAACTTCCAGTACGAGCCCGTCGGCAACGAATCGCCCGCCGAGTTCCTCGCCCGCTACCGCGGTCAGCTCGACGCCATAGCCTCGGCCTCCGGTCGCACCGGCCCGCCTGCGGGCCGGCTTGCGCTGACTGGCGGGCCGCACCGGGACGTGGCGAAGGAGTTGGCGGGCGTCGGCCGGACCGTGCCGGACTCCGACGAGGAGGCGCTCGTCGACACGGTGCGTCGCGCTGGGCCGCTGGGCGTCCAATGCCCGGCGTGTGGCGCGGTGATGGGCCGGTCGTGCAAGACGCCGGGCGGCACGAGCAAGCACGTGCTCGGCAAGCCGCGCTCCACGCCGCACACCGCCCGCGTCCGCGCCGCTTCCGGCCAGGCCGAAGTCACGCCCGAGCAGCGGGCCGCGGAGGAAGAGCGGCGCCGGGAGGCTTCCCGGCTGGTGCTGGCCCGCATGGAGTCCGAGGGCGAGATCCCTGACGCGGACATCGTCGAGGGCGGGGCGTCGTCGTGACGGACTTCGACTCGGACGACATCGCTGCGATGCACTGGCAGGGCGACCTCAAGGGGTTCCTCCGCGAGCAGATCGCCGAGGGCCGGGCCCGCAAGGACCGGCCGGCGGTGAGGCCGCCGCTTGCGCCGCCGGGTCATCGGGCGGGGGTGTGGCCGCGGGGGACGTGTCCGCCGGGTCCTGATCCGGAGCCGGCGTCGGATGCGGTGTGGCAGCGGGTGCTTGCCGCGTACACGCGGTGGTTGCCGACGGTTGATGACCCGGCTGTTCGGCCTGATCCGGTCCGGCCGTGTGAGTGCCGGGCTTGCCGAATCCTCGATGTTGGGAGTGTTTCGTGACTCGTCTGCCTGCTGCTCCGATGCCGGACGGTATCCGCCGCTATCTGCGCGCTAAGAAGGCTCCGGCGTTGGGGGTTGGGTGTCCGCATTGCGGGGCTCACGCTCATCGGCCGTGTACGACGCCGTCGAAGCGGCATGTGCTGGTGGTGCCGCATGCGGTGCGGGTGTCGGCGTGGGTGCGGTTGGTGGCGTGTTGTCCGGCTTGTCAGGTGACGCCGGGTGTGGAGTGCCACAGCGATGGGCGGGCGTTGCCGGATGGTGCGGTGCATGCGCGGCGTGAGGCCGAGGCGCTGGAGGTGGCCGCGTGAGCCCTCTGGAGCGGTTGATGGCGGAATCGGTCCCCGACGGGACGTTCGGCGGCTCACGGCCCGTCCAGCGGCCTCCACGGGCCGCCACTGCGGAACTTCGGGGACCCGACCCGCGCGCCGCCGAACACGTCGCCGTCCTCGAAGCCGCCCTCAACCGGCGCGAAGGCCGCGGCACCGGCCGGCCGGAGCGTCACCTGCGCGCCGTCCCGCCGACGGAGAACGCCGCGTGACCGCCGCCCCTGAGCCGGGTCGTTGCCGTTCTTGCCGTCGTCGTCTGCGGGATCCGGTGTCGCTCGCGGCGGGCCGGGGTCCGAAGTGCCGCCGGGCTGCTGCTGGTTCGCCGTCGGGTGGTCTGCGCATCCGCCGACCGCCCCGCACGGACCAGCCGGACGTGATCCCCGGCCAGGCCGAACTGCCCCTCCGTCCCATCCAGCCGACCCTTTGGAGCCTCTGATGACCGACCAGCCCGCTACCTACAGCCGGATCGCGTGGGAGACCCACCAGCGCGACGCGAAGTGCGGATGCACCGCACCGGACCCGGCCGATTGCGCCATCCCGCATCAGCCCATCCCGTGGATGTGCCGCTGCCACCGCCTCAGCGCCAATCCCACAGACGAGGAGCTGGCAGCCGTGCAGCAGGCGGACCAGGCCCAACCCGGCCAGCCCGACGTCCTCACAGCCATCACCCGCTACGAGGTGTCCGTCCTCCCCGCCGACGACCTCAACCGGAAGTTCTACACGCTCCTGGTCGAGCGGACCCGGCGTGGGACGTGGGTCGTCACGGACGGCCACGCCGGCTACCTCGAAGACGGCCACGGGACGCCGGGCCAAGCCACCGCACACCAGTTCGCCGACTACGACGACGCGCTCGCCCTGGCCCGACGGCTCGCCCCGGACATGACCGTCAACGGCCGTACCGCGACCGAGGCGTACCGCCACACCCACCAGGAGGACCCCATGACCAGCCGCCAAATCCTCGACCTCGCGTCGCTCATGAACGAGATCTACGCCCTGAGCAGCACCTACACCCGCGCGGTCGTCAGGGCCGGACGGACCCTCACCGGCGGCGAGGAGAACCTCGCCGCGCAGGCTCGGGGCAATGCCGCCCTGCTGGAGATCGAGAGGACTGTCAGGAGGTGGGTGGCAGAGCACCCGGAGTCGGCCGCTGAGCCGCCGCAGCCGAGTGCCGAGCACGCGGCCGTGTACCTCGACGACGACGACGAGCTGTGGGCGGACTACCCCACGTCTCCGCCGTCCGACGCTGTCCTGCCGCTGAGGTGGGCGTCCGAGACGTGCGACTCCAAGCAGGAACTTGCCGATCGGGGCGTGACGCTCCGCGTCATCGGCTGGTCCCGATGAAGTCGCCTGTCCCGTACTTCGGCAGCAAGCAGCGCATCGCCCCGTGGATCGTCAGCCTCCTACCTCCGCACCAGCACTACGTCGAGCCCTACTGCGGTGGCCTGTCGGTGCTCCTGGCCAAGCCGGCAGCCACGATGGAAACCGTCAACGACCTCGACCACGAGCTGATGACTTTCTGGCGGGTCCTGCGTGACCAGCCCACCGAGCTGGTGCGCGCCTGCGCGCTGACCCCGCATTCACGGGCTGAACTGGCGGCCGCGCAGGAGGAGACGGACACCTGCGGCGACCTCGAACTGGCGCGCCGCATCTGGTGCCGCCTCACCCAGGGCCGGTCCGGCACCCTCCGCAGCACCGGGTGGCGGTACTACATCGACCCTGCTGGGTCGGCCACGTCGATGCCCGGCTACATGGCGGCCTACGTCGACCGCCTCGCCGCATCCGCGGAGCGCCTCCGGGCCGTCAGCCTGGAGTCGCTGCCAGCCCTCGACCTGATCAGCAAGTACGGCAGCCGGGACGATGTCCTGCTGTACGTGGACCCGCCGTACCTCGGCACCACCCGCCCGTGGTCGAACTATCGGGTCGAGATGCGCGAGGAGTCCGATCACCGCGACCTCGCGGCCGCGCTCGCTGGCTGTCGGGCGTCGGTCGTCCTGTCTGGGTACGCCAGCGATTTGTATCGCGAGTTGTACGACGGCTGGTACAGCGCCGACATGTCGACCATGACCGGGAACGCCTCGGCTGGCAAAGGCCGCACCGAAGTCCTGTGGTCGAACCGCGTGCTCGCCAGCCGCTTGTCCCTCTTCGGCGACGCGCCCACCGCGTGACACCGCGTATGGCCGCCCCGCTCGAACCGGGGCGGCCACCCCACCAGTCCACCACGACCATCAGGAGGACCCCATGATCCGCCCCAACACCCCCGACCGCGTCGAGGACGGCCGCAAGACCACCACGTTCCACCTCAGGCGGGCCTGCAACGGCTGCGGCCAGCACCTCGGCGATGTCGACAACCGGGACGTCGACGACCGCGGGAACCTCACCGACGTCCGCGGCGAGTGCGACCACTGCCGGCCGCTCGTCGCCCTGGAAGCCGCGGGCTGCCGGACGTGGCGGCTCACCCGCCGGAACCTCCCCGAGATCGACGACGAGGTCGACCGCGACGGGATCTACGCCAAGGGCTACTGGGAGTACGTCGACGGGAAGCTCCGCGTCACCGGCCTGCGCATCGGCAGCGGGGAGACGCGGATCGTCGCCTACTTCGGCGACTGGATCATCCGGCGGCCTGACGGGTGCTTCACAGTCCACAAGGCCCCCTCCCCCGCCTGACCGCGTCTATCCGGTTCCAGCCACCCACACATACCAGCCACCCAGGAGACGACCATGACCGACCAGCCCGACACGTCGCGAGCGACCATCCCGCCTGGCGGCACCGAGCGGCGCGAGCACGCCAGCCTCCGCGCCCGCATCACCGAGCTGGAGCAGCATGCCGCCACGACCCCGCCCGCCGCCGACCGGGCCGATCTCCGTGACCGCGTCCGCCGCGCCATCTGCGCAGTCAGCGGTTTCGAGTGGGACGCCGAGGGCTTGGAGCCGGACGAGTACGGGGACCACGCCGACGCGGTACTCGCCGTCCTCCCCGAGGTCGCCGACCGGGCCGCAGGGTTCGAGCTGCGGGGCACCGCCGAGATCCGGGCCGCCGCATTCGACGAGGCCGCCGAGTGGGTTCGAGCGTGATGGCCGCTACGTAACGCAGCTCTTCGGACACCAGGTTGCCACCGAACTCCGCCGCCTGGCCGACGAGGCGCAGTCCGCAGGGGAGGCCGGTCGTGGCTGACTCCCGCGCCCTGACACTCGCCCAGTTGCTGCATCTCGTCGACCGGGCTCGTCGCGGCACGATCCTGCCGCCCGAGCTCGACGACCTGCGCGCCGGGATCGTCGCCCTCGACGCGGCGCGGCGGAGTGCGGGCGGGTTGCAGACCGCGCTCCTCACCGCCCGCCGTGAACGCGACGCCGCACTCGCGGCCCTCGCCCAGCACGACCAGCCGAAGGGGCCGACCGGGTGAGCGTCTACCTGCTGGATGTGCCGGAGTTGCACCGCCGCCTGGACGCTCGCCGCACCGAGCAGGGCCTGTCCTGGCGGCAACTGGCCCTGCACCTCGACGTCAGCCCGTCCACGCTCAGCCGGATCGGCGACGGACTGCGGCCCGACGTTGACGCCCTCGTGAGCCTCCTCGTGTGGCTCGACCTCGACACCGACATCGCCTACCTGATCAAGCCCAAGGAGCCGACTGCATGAGCACGCCCCGCGAGACCATCACCGCCTGGCTCGACAAGCTCACGCCCGCCGCCAGCGTCTTCACCCTCCGCCGCGACGAGGACGTCACCGGTGTCTCCGGGACCGGCGTCGTCGCCGACGGCGTGCTGTTCCCCGCTGCGGGCAGGGGCGTGTGCGTCGTGCGGTGGCGCGGTGAGCGTGGCTCGACCGTCGTGTGGGACCACCTCGGCCACGTCAAGGACATTCACGGCCACGACGGGCGGACCGTGATCGAGGTCGTGCCCGTCGGCGAACTCATCGCGGCGCTCAGGGCCGTGGCCGCCATCGAGCCGGCGACCCGGGAGCGGTACGGCGACACGGAGGCCGTCGACGGGTGGAACGACGCGCTCGGCGAAGTCCACTGCGCGATCGCTGACGCGATCGAAGACCTCCACGGACACGGCGACCTCGTCCCGCCCGTCGCCGCGGACGTCCAGCCGTGAGCGGCGGTGAGCGTTGGGGTCCGACCCGGCGTCCGACTGGCCGGGCGCGCTGCCTCACTGCGGAGGAGCAGGAGTTGGCCGACGACCTGCACATGCGGGCCCTCACGATCCGGGCCGCTTCCGACGGCGAACTGTCGATCCCGGACGCCGTGCACCTGGCAGCCGTCCAACTGGGTCTCGAAGCACCGCAAACCGGGACAGGCGAAGCGGGGAATCGATGACCAGACCATCCCTCGCCCGCGAACGCACACCGAGAAGCGCGCTGAGCGCCTGCGAGAGCGGCTAGCCCCAGCCCGTTGGCACCGAGCGGCGGCCCCAGGGTCAGTTCGGCCCGCAGAACGCCACACAGAGCCTCGACGACTCCCGCGACCCACAGTCCACCGCCCGGCCGGGCCCACGGAGGAACCCCATGAACGAGCCCCAACTCCCCACCGCAGCCGCCGCCGAGATGCGCGAGCAAGTCGCACGGGCCATGGCCAAAGCCGCCGGCAGCCGCGCATTCCACGAACCCGGCACCGCCTGGGACCACCCCCGATCCGCCTGGTACGCCCACGCCGACGCCGCCCTGAGCGTCCGTGACCGGCGAATGGAACAGCTCGCCGTCGAGGCTGCCGCCTACGACCAGGACGCGCTCGACGCCATGAACCACAACGACCAGACCTGCGAAGCCGTCGCCGAACGCGACCAGCTCCGCGACCAGCTCGAACAAGCCGAAGCCGCGTCGCAGGAAGTCCGTGAGGCACGCACGCTCGCCGACGCCCTCTACGCCGTCGCCAAGCACGACGGCCTCGCCACCGATCAGCCGCAGCCGTGAGGCTCCTCACCGCGCTGGTCGCCGCCTGGTTCGCGGTCGCCGTCCTCGCACCACCCGCACTCGAATACCGCAGCCTGCCGACGCCCGCGACGACGGCGGTAGGGCCGTGACCAGCGATGACCGGTCTCGACTCGCCGCGCGCCGGGTGCGAGCCCGCACGTTGGGCAACGGCCGGAGGGCATGCGAAAGCCGCACACCGTCGTGGTGTGCGGCACGGGCGGAGCGGGTCAGCCGGCGGGCTTCTTGCGGCTGCGTGGCTTGGGCTTGGGGTCGCGCAGTGGTGGTACGCCTGCGGCGACTCCGAGGCGGCGCACGTGGTTGCGGTCGTAGGGGCTGGCGTCGGCGATGAGGCCGGGTGGTGCGTTGCGTTCCATGAGGTGTTTGACGATCCCTGTGTGGAGGGCGTCGCGTGCCTTGTCGAGGGCTGCTTGCTGTTCCTCGAATGCGGCTGTGAGCTGGGCGATTTCGGCGAGGGCGGTGGCCTGCGCATCGGCGTTGTGTTCGGTCATGGCCCGATGATGACACGTGGTGTTGCAACTTCGGTAGCCAGTCTCATGCTATCTGGTGATGCAATCTCACGATGCCCCTTGACTATGCAACATGAGGATGCAACTATGGAGTCATCGCCACAGGGAACCGCAACGCAGGGGGACTCGATGATCCGCAGCAACCGCATCCGCCGCACCACCCTCAAGGCCCGCGCCACCGCTACCCGATCCGCCGCCAGCATCCGCCGCCGCGGCACCGCGTCCCTCGCCACCCACGCCATCGCCCAGGGCCTGCCGGTGCGAGACGCGCGATCCATGGTCGGCACCCTCCGCAAGACCGCCGCGAAGCTCGGCGTCACCGGCACCGCCGCCCGAGTCCACGCCGGACGCCGGATGCGTGACAGCCGCCGCTACACCCCGGCGCAGGTCGCGGTCATCGCCATCGCGTACCGCCCCCGCAAGGCCGCGTTCAAGACCGTCGCCGCCCGCCTCGCCCTCGCCGCTTAGGAGCCCGCCGTGACCATCTTCCGTATGGGGCAGCGCGTCCGCACGACCGTCGATGCCCCCTCTGTCTGGCCCGGCGGCTTCTCCGGTCTGCCCGAAGGGCCGCACGTCGGCTACGGCGTGCGGCTGGACGGCGACGCATCCGGCCTGCCCGCCGCTTACGACCCCGATGAACTCACCGCCGCGTGAAACCGTCACCGCCCTGGATCTGCGTGCGGCCCCGCTCCATCACCCCGTCTGCCTGAGGAGAAGCTGATGACCGACGCCACGCCGTCCGCGCCCGCGTACACCGTTGCGATCGTCCGCAAGGGCCAGCCCATCGAGCGTCACGCCTGCACGACCGGAGGCGACCTGCGCACGGTCGTGTTCGACCTGATCCGTTCCCAGGGCGGCACCATCGGTGACGCCGATTACTCCGGCCTCATCGCGATGGTCGGACGCGCCCGCAGCATGGCCGACATCGAGGGCTTCGCCGCCCTGGAGTTCGGCACGGCGGCCGCCATCATCCGGCCCACCGCCTGACCCCCACCCCAGACCTTGAGGAGCACGATGACCGACGCCCCGATCACCGCCCGCGCCCGCTTGTCCGCGTACATGGCTCACGAGTCGGATGCGGACGGCGCCGAGTTCGAGCAGCGCGTCGACGCCGTCGTAGCCGAGGAGACCGAGCGGCTTCGGGCCCAGGTGGATGCGGTCCGCGCTTTCGCTGTCAGCCACGAGTACCGGTGGCTCCACGAGCTGCTCGACGGGCACGGAACCCACGGCGGCCACCGGTGGGCGGCGGCCCCACCTCGCGTCAACCCGAAGGAGTTCAAGATGGAGACCGAGCCGAAGACCCGCATGGAACTGGCCTGGCAGTCCGCGCGGACCCGCGCTAAGGGCATACAACAGGCAGCCGAGTGGACCCGCGACGACAGGGACCTGGATATCAGGCTCCTACGGGAGGCCGTCGCCCGCTTCCTCGACAACGCGCTGGAAGGCCAGGACGTTACCGAGCTGGACCTGGTCGCCTACCTGGCGGATGCGGGGGTCGACCTTGGTCCCGAGATCGCGGCGCACCAGGCGCTGCTGGACGCCGCCGAGTGACCGCCCCTGCCCCGCCCGCCTCGTGGTGGGAGGAGTCGCCCGCCGAAGCCGGGCGCGCCGACCGCCAGTACTGGGAGCGCGACGACGACCCCACCGACACCGACGACGAAACCGCCTGACCCGCCCGTCGCCCGCCCGCCCTTGAAGGGACCCGTCATGCCGGACCAGAAACTGCCCCGTGGAGAGCGGCTACGCCAACACGTCACTCGCCTACTACCTGCATGACGACATATGGGGCGTCAGCCTCAACCACGTCCCCCGCCAGCACCTGATCACACCCGAACAGGAAGCCTGACCACCCCGCCCCGTCTGGGGCGGGCCCCTCCGAGCAAGGAGCAACACCGTGGGATATGAGTCGCATTGGACCGGAGAGGTCCGCATCAGTCCGCCGCTCACCTGGGCGGAGATCAGGGACAGTCGCTCGCCGGGCCTGCAAGACCTCAAGTTGCGCCTCACCGAAACCGTCGTAGACACGGCGACGGGGCAGATCACGACGGTCGCCGCGATCGGGATCGTGCCGCTCACCGCCGAGGCGTACAACGGCTACACGATCGAGGAGGAGTTGCAGTCCCTCCTCGACGCCCACCCGCAGCACGAGTTCGTCGGCGCGATCACGGCCCGAGGGCCGGAGGGGAACCACTGGCGGTACGTCGTGCGGGACCGCCGAGTCGAACGCCAGGAGGCGCGCCTCGTCTGGCCCGACGGCGAGGAGCTGACGTGACGGCCCGCTGCCGGTCGTGGCGTCTCCACCGCCTCCGCCCCGTCCGCTGCACCTGGCCCCGCAGCCACGCCGACCGCAGTCGGTGGCACTGCAACGAGGCCACCGGCCGAACCTGGCGCGTCCGGTGAACACCGCGTTCCTCCTGTGGCCGCTGGCCGCCCTCGAACTGGCACCCCGCATCCTCACCCGCCTCATCCGCACCCTGACCCAGGAGGTCCCGCCATGCCCGACGCCATCGATCCCGTCACCACCTACCAGTCGGCTGGACACAGCGTTCTCGACCTCGCCGCCGAGTCCGCTCTGCGACTCCCGCTGCTCGAAAATCTCCTGATGATGCCGCCCGCCGACCGGCACGCATGGCTCGCGTCGCTCATCGAGGGCCTCCACGACAGCATCGCGCAGGACGGCGAAATCGAGCGGCGCCCCGACGCCTACGCGATAGGCCGGCGCATGACGCTCCTCCTCAAAGAGCAGGGGCACGCCTGTCTGTAGCAAGGTCTTTGGGCCGCACCACAGCAGGTTCTCTTGGCTGCACCAGGTGTTCGACTGCCGGGTCTCGGGAGGGCTGGTGCACAGGCATGGCCAGCAAGAAGAGGCCGGATGCGCCGACGGTCCCATGTCGGGTGCGCGTTCGAGAGTGCGGCCAGATTTCCTTCACGGAGTGCGGCCCAAAAACCTTCACACAGACAGCACGCCTGATGGCTGACGATGACGCCCCGCGCTGGCCCGACCTCACGCCGGTACCGCACTACGCCGGCCTGAGGGTCGGCGACCGGATCAACGTCCTCTGGACCGATTACAGCGATACCGTGCCCGCCGAGGTGACGCGGACGGTCGTCTTCGGGGCACTGGTCATGGTCGACACCACGGCAGCCCCGTCCTGGTCGTGCGACCCGTTCCCCATGTACGTGACCCAGCAGTGCCCCAACGGGTGTTGGGCTCGCTAATGGCCACCTACCCGACCAACTTTGCCCCTCGCCCCGAAGGAGTCCTGATGCCTCATCCCCTCGCCCGCAGCGTCGCTGTCACGGCAGTTCTCGCCCTCGGCGCTCTCGGCCTGACCGCCTGCGACCCCGGCGACGACTGCGACGACAGTTCGATGTCCGCCCAGTTCGCGGCACCCGCCGGCAAGAGCGGCGGCAGCAGCGGAGGCCGCGGCGGCTTCAAGTCCGGCGGCAAGAGCAAGCACCGCAGCAGCCACGGATACGGGCACGGTAGTGGCGACTGCGACGACGACTGACACCCCACTGCCACACACAACCCATCCCGAGGAGATCTTGTGAGCTATCCGCAGTTGCTGCAACCGGCAGAGAAGTTGGCCTCGGCGAAGGACGGGCTGGAGCTGCCGCCAATCGTCGTCCTCTGTGGCTCGACGCAGTTCATGGCTGAGTTCACCGAGGCCAACGTCCAGCAGACGGCCCTTGGCCGGATCGTCCTGTCCGTCGGCTGCAACATGAAGGAGCCGCACCCGCTGTGGGCCGACCCGGCCGACGCGGAGCGGCTGAAGCCGCAGCTCGACCGACTCCACAGGGCGAAGATCAAACTTGCCGACCAGGTCATCGTCGTCGGCACCAGGATCGGCACCAGCACCCGCGCCGAGATCGCCTACGCCCGGCAGCTCGGCAAGCCGATCAGCTACCTCCACCCCGAGGTCGACCCCGACGCGTAACCCCACCCCGCGGCAGCCCTCGGCCTCACGGTCGGGGACTGCCGCGCGTCACCACGTCGTCGGCGGGCAGGCGCCGGGCGAGTGCGCAGGCCAGATGCCCGGCCACGTCCGCACCCTGCTCGCCGGCCGCCGCGTGGAGCTGTAGGAGCTCCACCGCGGCCTGCGCCTCGCCGTGCGACAGGAGCGGCAGCCGGACACCGTCACCCTCCACCAACGCCCACCAGCGCGCATCCGTATCCACACGGAGCCAACCGCAGAAGACGGCCACGGGTTACGGGATACCGGCCCGCATGAGTTCCGACATGAGATCGGAATAAGCTCCGTGATAAGAAGCCGCACAGACAGCGCGCGCAGCGATGCCCAATTCCCGTACCGTGACACCGAGCGGCATCACGCTGATACCGCTACCGGAACGCCGGCCGGAGGACAGCCATGAGCGACGCACCGTGGACCATCGAGACCATCTGTGACGCCCTCGGCGCGCCCACCCTCGCCCAGCGCTTCCTCGGCGAGATCAACCGGGCGCCCGCGCATCAGCTCCTCGGCGTGTTCGCCAGGTGGGAGCGGATCGCCAAGGACATCCTCGCGGCCGTCGAACGCGGGCGGACGCTGGCCGCCTACGACGCCCGCGGTGAAGAGTTGCCCGGTGAGTGGGTCGACGTCACCGACCGGGTCCTCGACGAGGCTGCCCGCATTCGTACCCGCGGCGCCGCCTGACTCCGGCATTCGGGTCACGCACAGTCCCGAGTCGACTACGCTGCTTGCCGGGAGATCCGAACATTGGATTGCGCGCCTGCCCGCGCCAGCGATAAGGAATACGGTGTATCGCCTCAAGTACGATCCCCCCGCCGAAGCGGTCCACGACGCACTCCCGCCGGCCGCCAGCGAACCCCTCACCGCCGCCTTCGCAGCAGCCTGCCACGACCCCCTCGCAGCCACCCAGCCCTACGGCGAAGACGACGACGTCATGCGAATGGTGATCACCGAACACGCCACCGCCGTACTCCTCATCGGCCACACCCTCAAAACCATCACGGTGTTGCAGATCAGCTACCTCGGCTGACGCAGCCCCCTACGGCCAGGACGACGGATGGACGTACTCGGCGACCTGCCCCGCCGGCATCGTCACCCTGATCATCAACCCGGAAACCCAGCGCATCACCCCACTACAGATCACCGCACTCTGAACACGACGAAGCCCCCAGCCTCGGCTGGGGGCTTCCGCTATCCCCGCGGACGCGGGGCGGGTGCGAGACGATGTGTGCCTCGGGTCCATCCCCGCAGCGGCGGGGAGCAACTACCAGACCACTCGGGGTTGTACAGGCCTCATGGGTCACCCCCACATGCGCGGGGAGCACGGCTAGACCGTAGCGCGCGGGGGCGGTGTCTGTCAGCCGGTTGCGGCGTCGGGGTCGTGCCGGGCGATGATCGCCCACAGGTCCGCGTCGGCCACCGCCGCCCGCACCAGCGCCCGCGCATCCCTCGGCGCGGGGTAGGGCCCGATGAACATCTCCCGCACGAACGTGATCTCGTACTCCTCGGGCAGCTCGGCCTGGATCGCGTCCTTGTAGTCGTCCGCGACCGCGTCCATGTCGAACCTGGCGACGTCCAGCCCCTGCGAGGTCATCAACTCCTTGATGTACTCCAGGTACCGGCGGGCCGAGCCGTCATTGGCATCGGCCCACGTCAGATACACCGCGGTCTCGTCGGCACTCTCCTGCGGCCCACCCGCCAGCCAGGCGTCGATCGTGGCGGGCAGCCACTGCGGCGTCCGGCCGACGTACCGGTCCGGGGCCGGCCCCTGCTTCCGTGCGATGTACGAACTCCACGTGCTGGGGGCGATGTCCCGGCCGCGGGCCCGCAGATAGCCCAGCACCTGGTCTCGCGTCATGTGCTGGTCCGCCGCGCCGGCCTCCCGTGACGGCACCGGCGTCTGCGGCGTCGCGCCCAGCACATGCCAGTCCGGCGGGATCTTCCGCGCCTCCTGCTCCAGGTACTGCACCGCGGGCATCGACGAGGTCGCCGGGTAGTGGGACCAGCCACGCCACGGCCGCCGCTCGGGCTGCTCGGCCTGCTCGGGCGTGTACCAGTTCGGCCAGTCGGACTGCCGGTCGCGGATCGGTGCCTCGGACTCCAGCCAGATGCCGGCTGCCGAGCGGGTCGTCGTCTGCGCGACGGCTTCGGCGAGGGTGCGGGCGCGTGGTGTCAGCGCGTCGAGGTCGACGTCCTCGTGGTAGCCGGGCGTGACGTTGGCGATCGCGCCCTCGCCGTCGGGGGTGAGCGTGTGGCTGGGGGCGTCGTCGCGCAGCATGATGTTGACGATCGTCGGCATGTCAGTACTCCTCGTCGTTGAGGTAGCGGTCCTCGGCCTCGGCGGCGCGCTGCTCGGCTGCGGCTGCGGCGCGGTACGTCTTGGTCTCTGTCTCTCGGACGAGTGCGGCCAGGCGCGGTGCGTCGTCGAGGCGGGTCAGGTCGATGAGGTAGACGGCTCCCTGGACGCCGGGGTGGGCGGGGGATTCGCCGAGTTCGCGGTCGAGGCCGAGGGTTTCCAGGGTGATGCCGTAGTCGCCGTAGATCTGGCGGGTGTGGCCGAGGTAGACGCGCTCGCCTGCGAATTTCCCGTCGAGGGTGATGGGCGCGCCCGCCGTGAATGCGGCCCGCAGGATGCTGGCGTCGCCGATGGCGCCGATGTGTCCGTGGATGCTGGTGGTCTTGCTGGTGAGGTGGATCGGTGTCTTGTCGGTCATGGAATTCTCCTTCCGGCGCTGGGCGCTCACTCGTAGTCCGGGTTGAGGTAGCGGTCGTCCTCGGCGGCGATCCGGGCGTCCAGGGCGTCCGCCTCGGCCTGCTCGCGGTCGATGAGGGCGGCGAGGCGGGGCGCGTCCTGAAGCAGGCGAGGGTTGATCAGGTACGAGGCGAGCTGTACGCCGGGGTTGTCGGGGTCGTCGCCGAGCAGGCGCTCCCGGCCCAGCCGCTGCTCGACGATGCCCATGTCGCCGTAGGTGGGGCCGCTGATTCCGAGGTACACGCGGTCGCCGTCGAAGTCCCCGGAGAGGGGCACGGGGGTCTGTGACTCGAAGGCGGCTTGCAGGGCGGTGGCGGGTCCGATGGCGGTGAACTGGCCGGGGGTGCGCCAGCTACGGCTGCGGTCGAGGCGGTACACGGCGGCCTGCTTCCTGGCGCGCACGGCGCCGATGGTGAGGCGGTGGGCGAGGGAGGCGGCGTCGAGGACCCAGCGGCCGGCGCGCTTCGTGGCGGTGACGACGCCTCGGCGGCACCAGGTGCGGATGGTGTCGACGGTGACGTGGGCCTGGCTGGCGGCGGTGGTGGTGTTCATCGGCTCCCCCTCGGTCTCGGTGTTGCCCGACACCAAGAAGCTACAGCCTCACGCTGTACAGCGTCAAGCTGTACGGGAGGGGAAAGGGAAACGGCCCGCCACCCAACCGGGCAACGAGCCGCACACCACACACCGACCGCCGTCAGGCCGGGTCCGCCCACGGATTCGCGACCCGCGTGACGAAGACCTTCCGCCAACGCCGATGCTCCATGAACCACACGATCCACGGACCCTCAGCGAACGACTGCAGCCTGGACACCCCCGACGCATTCGCCGTATCCGCCAGCCGAGGCCGGGGGTCCACTGCTGCACAGCCGTGACACCCACCAGCCGGCTACGAGAAGACGCTCCCCAGCGTCCACACGATCAGCCACCAGCCGCCCCCGAACACGACGATCACCCCGAGCAGCCACGCGAACACCGCACCCGGCCACGCCACCGCCTCAGGCGCAGCAGGCGGCTTCGCCGGGCAACACTTCGAACAATGAGGCTCAGCCATGCGCGCAGCATCCACCCCGCTGCGGCGGCCGGATAGCGCGGAATCAGACACGCCGGGGCAGGGTGGCCGGAAGGCGGCACGGCCAAGCCCTCGACCTCACACCAGGGGCCGCCACCCGCAGCGCCCCCTCCGACAGTGACGGCATAGCGAACAAGGGCCGGCCGTCGGCCGTCACGACGCCTCCTTGGGCAGGGTCGGGTTGAGGTCGTCGAGGCCCTGCGCCTGCCACGCCTCCTTGTACCGCCACACGCCGTTCGAGCACTCCTCGCGGGAACGGCCGTGGAAGACAGCGGAGTCGGTGCCCCAGTCGGGACGCCACAGGTTCGGGCCGGGGAAACGGGTGGCCGTCATCCGGGAGGTGATGGTCTCCCCGCAGCCGAGGCACGCCCCGCGCGGAATCGCCATCAGCCGGTCGACCGTCGCCACCTCCTCGCCGACGGTCCTCTCCACCTCCTCGTGACGGCACGGCGGCAGCTCACGGCACAGGCGGCAGACCGCATAGTGCTCGGGCAGGGTCCGCCATCGCATGCTCGCCCCGCACTGGAGGTGCAGCGGCCCCTCTTTCGGCTCCTCCTCGCTCCGGACGACGACGACCATCGGGCGGCTGAACCACCCGCCGGCGTCGGGCATGCCGTGCTGCACCCACGCGTCCCGGTAGTCCTCCGGCCAGTCGACAGGGTCCACTTCCCGGATCTCGACCACCCGGTACGGCCGCCGATCCAAGATCACCAACTTTCCGGCCGCCAGCCTGTCGGTGCCACGCCACCTGCCCACACCGCGCTGCTCCGGACGCCACTCGTCAGAATCGATACGGATCACCATCACGCCACCTCGTCGGGCAGGGGGTGGCCGGCCTGCTCCAGCCGGAACACCAGGTCATCGGCGTCGATGCCGCCGATGTCGTTCGCTTCGACGACCCAGTCGGTGACGATGCGCAGGACGTCGGCGGTCGCCTGCTCCGCGCGCTGCCAGCCCCGCTCCATCTCCTCCATCCGCCGTTCCCGGACCGCGAGGGCAGCATCGGCAGCGGCGTCCGCCTCGCTGTAGTTGAGCGGCACAGGGACACCGCGCTGCGCCATATCCATGGCGTTGGTGCCGAGGTGGACACGGACCGCATCCCGGATTGCCACCGCGTACCGCTCCCGTAGCCCGGCATCCGGGACGGGGGCCGCCTGCTGCTCCTCGGCGGTGTGGCCGGGGCACACGAACGGGTACGGCAGGTTCTGGTCAGTACAGAAGCGGCAGTCCTCCGCATTCCCGCCGGGCGGCGTCGGAACGGACAAGTCCACCACCCCTCCGGCCAGCCACGCAGGCAGACGCCGCCCACCCTCGGTGGCGGTCGTGATGCGGCCCGTTGGCTCCGTCATGCCGACGCCCTCCCCAACTCGCGGTAGTCGATGTGCGGCACCCCGGCGATCACCATGGCCCCGCAGTAGCCACAGTGGTACTGCCCCAGCGGAGCGCCGACGAGCTGCTGCGGCTCCCACGGCCACGGGCACCGCTCACCACCCTCGTTCAGCGGCGCGGTGATGGTCATGTCGAACTCCAAGTCGGTGTCCACCGCGTCAGCCGGCGCAATGTCCTGCCACTGACGCACACACGGATCAGTCACGGCTTTCCTCCTGGTTTGTGTAGGTTCATTGTCTCACCAACCCAGCTTGATCGGCAGGGAGTTGAGGGGCGATATGGTGGAGATGCGGGCAGGTCAGGGGGCATCGGGCGGCGTATTCGACACGTCCGGCTGTGATGACGACTACCGGGCGGGCGGTTAGAGTGGCAGCAGTCCCAACGCCAGCAGCGAACAGGACCCCTTGCCGAGACCCGCCAGTTTGCTCCTGGCGGGTCTTTGTCTTTGTGGTCATGCCGCGGCGCCCCCGTTCTGCTGGGCGCGCAACTGGTCGAGGTAGTCGTTCAGCGCACCGACCGGGATGTACCGGCGACGGCCGATCTTGATGGTCTCCAACTCTCCGGACTTGATCAACGAGAACAGAGTGGTACGACCGATACCGGAAGCAGAGACAGCCTCGGGAACAGACAGATTGATCTTCGAAATGCGTGCGTCGAACACAACCCCTCCTGCGTAAGCGGGTCACTTACGCGTTTGACCGTAGCCGTACAGCTGGGTCCATGCAAGTACGTGGGTCACTTGCGCACCAGATGGCACGGTGCGATGCTGCCCGCATGTATCGCTTTAGGGACTGGAAACTCTCGTACCGGCCGGGTGGATGGGTTCGAGCAAGAGAGGCGGGCGGAATGGTCGCCTACCTGCAATTCCGCGCTGCTGGATCCGAGGATGCGCCGCGGCTTGATCCACATGCGGTGGTGGTGAAATCCGATGAAGCGATCAGCGGACGTTCTTGGCGTCGGGTTCCATTCGCCGAGATCAGCTTGCACGCCGGGATTCCCGAGGTACGCGACGTCCTGCTGCAGCCGGGGGGAAGTGCCACGCCATCTCTCGACGTCCTTGAGCAGTACTTCGCGGACACGACGGAGGAGTACGAGTGGCTTGGGGGCATGATTCCGTACAGCCAGGCCGTGGTGTCTGACGACCCAGCCGACCCCCAGACGCCTCTTCCGCTCATCCAACCGCCTGCGGGGCGGATCACCGATGAATTCCTGCAGGAGGTCGCTGAGGCTTATAACTGGTTCGTCGCCGCCAAGAAGGCCCCCGCACCTGGGATCGCGGAACTGTCTGGCGCGCCGGTGCGGACCGCACACCGATGGGTGAGTGAGGCCAGGAGGCGGGCGTTTCTTCCGCCGGCTCGAAGGGGGCAGGCCGGATGAGCGGACGTCGCAGCAACGGCGAGTCGTCCATCTACTTCTCGGAGTCAGACGCCAAGTGGCACGGCTGGGTCACGGTCGGAACCAAGCCGAACGGGGCCTCGGACCGCCGACACCGACAGGGCCCGGAACGTGAAGGAGCCCCGCCCAATCGGGCGGGGCTCCTCGTGCGTTGGCGCGCCTACTCGCCCGCAGTGTCGTGGGGGAGCGTCCCGTCGAGGTACTCCTGTACGGGCTCGAACAGTCCGTAGGGGACGTACTCGGGGATCTCTCCGTGGGTGACCCAGGCGACCTCGGCGAGCTCTTCGTCGTCGGCGACATGGGCGGTACCGGACAGTGCGTCGCACGCTGTGTACGACATGAGGCGCATTGTCTTCGGGTGGACGCGTTCCCCGAGGAGCTTCACCGCCTCGACTGTCAGCCCAGTCTCCTCCTCGGTCTCGCGCACGGCGGCCTGTTCGGCGGTCTCGCCGGATTCGATGGCGCCGGCGGGGAACTGCCACATCAGCTCGCCCTCCTTGACGCGGCGCCGGACCATGAGGACCCGGTCGCCCTGCACGATGATCGCGGCGGAGATGCCCGGCTTGTCGTCGGTCGGTTGGGTCATGCCGTAGCCTCCAGGGCGGTCAGGATCGGCGGGTAGATGCGGTCGGCGGGGATGAATCGGGTGACGGCTGTGCGGGGGACCCATTGCACGTCGGCGTTTTCGAGCTGGTCGCGGTTGCTCGCCTCGCCCATGAGGTAGTCGCACAGGTGGTACTCGCACTGGACGCCGGTTGTGGGGTGCAGGCGGCTGCCGAGGTGTTTGCGGACTGAGCAGTGCACGCCGGTCTCCGCGTGCGTCTCCTGGACTGTGACGGCCTCGGGTGCCGCGCCGGGCTTCACGACGCCGGCGGGGAATTGCCATGACAGGGCCTCGCTGCCGCGCCGGCAGACCAGCAGGACTTCCTCGCCGCGTATCACCACGGCGATGGCGACGCGGAGGACTTGCGCCTGCGGTGGGCCGGCGGCGGGCCGGGATAGGAGGGTGAACCTCCGCTGCACTGACTCACCGGCCCTCTCGTAGGTGGTGTCGAGGATCTGCTGCATCTCCGGCCGCGGGACGATGTCCGGGTGGGCGTGCCAGGCGGCGACGGTGCGGACTGCGATCCCGAGCCGTGCCGCGAGGGCTTCGTTCGTCATGCGAAGCGCGGTCTGCAAGGTGCAAGCAGTCCGGCCGGTCCACGTGCCGATGACATCCACCACTATTCGGGCCCCTACTGCGTAGTCGCTCGGGTTCTGCATCGCGAGTGCACCACTGCTGCACTCGCTGCACCGCTGTCGGCCTAGAAGCTCATGATGACTGTGAGCTTCCCGGAGTTGACTCATGGCCATGGAGACACAGTCACTCGCTGCGGGAAATTTGAAAGGCTCTCTGGGCGGATACGTTGCCCATGATCTCCCCGACCTCGCGCCACTTCAGCCCGCCCGTCTTGAGCTCGACGGCGATGCGCTGCCGGACGCCCCTGATGCCGGCGGCGACGGCGGTCTCGGTTTCCCGGCTGGCCTGGTACCGCTTTTGGGGGTCGCTGATCGCATCGAGGGCGTCGACAAGGTCTGCGACGGCGGTGTCCAGGGTGGCGTCCATGCCCTGAGGGTAGAGCCGATCTCTACGAGCTTCAAGCAATGCCTTGACTCGGGGGGAACTTCCCCCTACCTTTCAAATCAGAGCTTGAAAGTGCAGTCCACTCCTACCGGACAACGTCCGTCGGGCTGCGCCAACACAAAAGAAAACGGGCCGGACACCGCGACTCCTACATCGCAGGCCGGCCCTCACCAACAGGATTCTTGAAGGAGCCCCTGATGGCTGCCACACATTCTACCGGTGCGCCCGTATGTGAGCGCTACGCCCTCCTCGGCGGTACAACCGGCCAGCAGATCACGCCCCGCACGGTCACCGCTGTCCTTCGCGGTACTGCCGTGACGGTCCAGGAACCGGCCTGGTGCAAGGGCCACCGCGGCGTCGAGACCCTGACGGACCTCGTGGACCTGTCCCACGCCAGCGAGTCGATCGCAGTCACCGTCCCCATGTACAGCGGCGGCACCGAGCAGATCCTCGAAGCGTGGATCGCGCACTGGCCGTTCGAGCGAGCCCGGACCGGCGGGGCGTGCCTGCCCTACCTGGCGCTCGATGCGGGCGGCGGCTGCGACATCGTCAACCTCGGTCCGGCGGCGGCCCATGCGCTCGCCGACCAGCTGGAGGCTTACGTCGCGCAGCTCCGGGCGAAGGTCGGCGAGCTGGAGGTTCTGGTCGCTGACCAGACGGCTCGGGCCGGGGACGCTGACGGCGAGGTCCAGTCGTGAACGCCACCCGCACTGCCGCTCAGCTTGGTCCGCGTCGGCTGGGCACGGTGTATCGCAATGACGGCGGTGTGTTCGTCGTCGAGGCCGTCCTCCATGGCGCTGAGGCCCGCGTGGTCTTGTCGTGGTCGGACTGGGCGGTCACGGTCCGGAACCGGCTGACGGGTGAGCGGCTGACGGTCTGCTCGGCGTGGGACGACCGCAACCAGATCGTGTCGCAGCCGAAGTCGGCGGAACTGGACCTGTGCGCTGACGACTTCCGGTCTGCGCAGGCGGGCCGTGACCTGCACCCCGTCAGTCTCCGCCTCGTGGCGTGACCCCACCGCACCGATTCCATCCCGGCACCGCCAACCGAGGAGATCCGCTATGTCTTCCACCGCCCAGCCCGGCGACGGAACCCCGACCAACGACCCGGCCGCCGCCCTGCACTGGGCGGCCGTCGCGATCGGTCTCGCCGATGCCCGCGAGCGTCAGGGCCACCCGCTCACCGACGCCGAGCACGTCAACTACGACCGCTTCCTGGCCGCAGCCCGCGACCACGGCTTCAGCGACGAGGAGATCCGCGACTACCTCGACGTGCTGCACAAGTCGCTCGCCATCACCACCTCCTGACCACTGCTCCACCCCCACTCGAACTCTGCGACCTGAAGGGTCCCGCCATGTCTCCGTTCGTTCTCTCCGACGCCGACCACGCTGCTACGACGAGGCTCGGTGGGCTGCGCCGGGCGCGTACCACGGTCGGTGACGCGTCCGACGCCTACGCCGCCCACCTGATCGCCGACTACCTGAAGGCGCGCACCGCCGGTGACCGGGAGCAGATGTTGCTGATCCGGGACAACGCCGCCGCGGTCGACCCGCAGCTGGTCGACGAGCTGAACGGCTTCGACTACCCGGCCGCCGCCTGATGTATTTGGCGACTCTCCTCCTGGCGATCGTTGTGGTTGGCGCCGTCTTCATCGCTGTGGGCAGGGCCCGCCAGAGGCTGATGCTGCAGGAGGCGGACCGCGCCAAACACCACGGCCATGCGTGCTGCCACTCCTGCCGACCGAGTGGATAACCCCCGATCCGCCGTGGCGGCGTCCCCCGCGCCGTCACGGCACCCCGGTCCTGGCCGGGTTCGAGGCTGCCCCGCATCCCCGGGCGGGACGGCCCCGTGCACGACCAGTACCAACCCCCTATCCGCCGAACGAGAGGAGCCCGTCATGGGCCTGTTCACCCCGAAGTACCCGAAGAGCGACACGCCTGGCGCCACCGGAACCCCCGCCCCGCGCGAGTCCCGAGGCGCCCGCCGCGACCGCGAGCAGCACGAGCGGATCGACGCCTCAATGAAGCAGGGCTGGCAGAACGCCCGCCGCGCCAGCAGCGAGCGCGACGCCAAGTTCTGGGAGGACTACGAGCAGCGCAACGGCAAGGGCTCCGTCGACTGGTCGGGCAGCGCCTGATGCCGGGCACGTTCCGTAAGAGCTTCCGGATCCTGCCCGGCGTCCGCCTGAACATCAACCGGCGGTCCTGGTCGGTGACGGTCGGCCCGGACCACCAACCCGAGGAGACCACCGTGCCCAAGCCCAGCCGACAGGACATCGCCGACCACAAGGCCGCCAAGACCGAGCTGGCACGCGTCGCCCGACGCGACCGCACCGAGACCGACGACTACCTCGCAGCCAACAAGCGCGTGGTCGAGACCGGAAAGAAGGTCGGCTGGCTCCGCCGCGGCTGACCCACCCACGACTCCGGGGGCGGCCCACGCCGCCCCACCCCGGCCAGAGAGAGGACGTCCGAGCCGATGGCCAGCCGCCGCAACGCCAAGCCCCGCCGCCCCCAGGGCGCCGCGGCGACCACACCCCCCGTCGCCCCGCCGGCTCCGGCGCCGTCCGCCGGGATGCTCCAGACCCGCGCCGCCGAACAGGCCGCCGAAGCGCTCCTCGCCGACGCCCGTCGCGAGGCCGAGCAGATCCGCGCCGCCGCTCACGCCGAAGCCCTCGCCACGATGGCCCGGTCCAACGAGGAGCAGAAAGCCGTCCGCACCGAGGCCGAAGCGACAGCCGCGCGCCTCACCGCCGGGGGCGAGCAGCAGGCCGCCGAGGTCATCGAGCAGGCCCGCCGCCAGGCGCAGCAGCTCCGCGCCGCCGCCGACGGAGACGCCACCGACCGGCAGGCCGCCGCCGAACTCGCCGCGCAGCGCACCGAGAAGACCGCCCAGGCGGCAGCCGACGAGCTCCGCGACCGTGCCGCCGCCGACGCCCACGCCGCCACCAGCACGGCGCACGACGAGGCCCGCCGCATCATCGGCGACGCCACCCACCAAGCCGGCAAGACCCTCGACAACGCCAAGCGTGAAGCGGAGCGTCTCCTCGCCGACGCGCAGCAGGCCCGCGACACGGTCGCACGCTACGCCGAGCAGCGCATGCAGCAGGCCATGGACAACGCCCGCACCATCCAAGAGCAAGCCGTCACCGACCTCGGCACGGCCCAGTCCCTCCACCGCCAGGCCGAAGAGACCCAGAGCGAGGCCGGACGCCTCCGCGCGGAAGCGCAGGCCAACCTGACGGCATCCACCACCCGCACCGCCCGCCGCCTGCACCGCAAAGACCTCAAGGAGCAGGCGGCCAAGCGGCACGCCGACGCGAAAGCCCAGGACCGCGCCGCAGCGAAGGCTCTCCGCGAGACGCAGGGGACCTCCGAGATCACCACGGTCCACCGGGTGCTGATCGGCCTCATCATCCTGGGGGCAGCCGTGATCGCCGCCATCGGTTTCAGCGGCTCCTACTCGGCCGTCCGTGACCTCGCCGCCGCGAAGGGCTTCGGTGCCTTCGCCGACTACCTGCCCATCGGTATCGACGCGGGCATCGGCGTGCTCCTCGCCCTCGACCTGCTCCTGACGTGGCGTCGCATGCCGCTGCCGCTGCTGCGGCACACCGCGTGGGGTCTGACCGGTGCCACCGTGGCGTTCAACGCCGCGGCGTCTTGGCCGGACCCGATCGGTGTGGGCATGCACATGGTGATGCCGCTGCTGTTCGTCATCGTCATCGAAGCCGCCCGGCACGCCATCGGCCGCTTCGCCCGCGTCACCGCGAACCAGCACACCGAAACTCCGAAGCTGGTCCGCTGGCTGCTGGCGTTCCGCTCCACCGTCCGCATGTGGCGCCGTCAGCACGTGTGGTCGGTCAACGATCTCGATGAGGCGCTCAAGGGCGAGCAGGACCGCTTCGTCTACATCCGGGGCCTCCAGGCCAAGTACGACAGCCGGCGGGCGTGGACGAAGAAGGGCCGGGGGTGGCGTCAGCTCGCGACCGAACACGAGCTCATGCCTCTCGATCTGTACGACACCGGCGTCGCGTTCGGCGAGGCACGCAGGACCGCCGACGAGAGTGCGAGTGAGAGCAGCGCCCCGCTCTCACCGCCGCCCGCCCGGCCGGGTGTTGAGAGTCGCCACGAGAGTGCGGGTGAGAGCGCCCGTGAGAGCGCGGCGGCGGTCCGGCCGAAGCGGCGTGAGAGTGCGCCGCAGGGTCGTGAGAGCGGCAAGCGTGAGAGCGGCCTGAAGGTGTCACCCATCGGTGACATCGACGGTGAGATCGCTGCCCTCGTCGCTCTCATGCAGGAGCGCGGCGACGCCGACGCGGTCACTCTCACCGACGCCGAAGCGATCACCAACCGCTCTCAGGCCACCGCCGCACGACGACTCTCAACCGCCCGCGAAATGTTCCGCAAGTCCGCCTGAACCACCGACAGGAGCCCGCCATGACGCACACACCGACCAGCTACCCGATGAGCAAGGACGATCTCGTCGACTGGCTCAGCGGGAGGATCGCCGAGTTCGACCCCGATGAGCGGATCACTCCGCTCACCCTCATCGCCGCCGCCGTGGACCCCGGCCTCGGCTGGACCCGCGCTGACCTCGTGCTCCGCGCCCTCGCCGACTCCGGAGTCCTCCACAGCACCGAGCGGGCCAGCGTGTACACCCTCCGCCCCGACCTGCCCGCCCGCGGGACCGGCCACGTGTGGTTCCGCCTTACCAACCGCGCCCGGTCTGCCGTCGAGGTCGTAGCCGAGCATCCCCTGCCCCGCGAACCGTGGGACTCCGACCACACCCCAGTCACCTGGCGCTGCGCCGGCTGCCCCGCCACCGACAGCGTCCGCTACAAGACCGCTGCCCGTGACGCCATCGCCCACGCCGAGACCTGCCGCGGCCTGCCGATCAGCGTCTGACCAGCCGAAACGTAAGGAGACTCCATGTCCGATAAGCCCGCCGACCCCCGTGTGTTCGGCCCGCCGCCCGCCGACGGCCTGCTGGTCGCGGTTGCTGAGGCCGAGCAGCTCGTGAAGCGCCGCGGCCTGGTGCTGGCCGTCATCGGCTGCGGCCGGAAAGCCGGCGTGGCTGCGGCCCGGCGGGCGGCGAAGCTCCGGATCGCCGCTGCGGACCTCACCGCCGCCCGCGAGCGGCTCGACCTGAACCCGCAGCGATGAGCGGATCCGCGTACTGGACCCGGGAGATCCGCAGGGCGGACGTGCGATCCCCGAAGGACGGCGCGATCAAGCGGCTGGACCGGCTGCGCGGCGTGCTGCGGGGCGTCGATCCGGTGGTCGCCACCCGCGCCTGGCGCGAGGTCGGCGACTCCCTTCAGCGGATCACTGACCGCTACTCGCGGTGACTATCCACTCATTCATTCACTCCGGGCGAGGGTGAACGGTTCCCGTGCTCTATACGCGTGCGTGCGCGCACGAGGCGGGCGTTCACTCTCCCCGGTCGCAGACCGTAAGGGGAAGCGATGGAAGTGTTGCTCGCCGCCTGCCTGCTGGCGTGGGCCGCAGGAGCGCAGAGCGAACAGGCTGCGCTGGGCATCAGCCCGGCGCAGCGCGCCGGGATCCGTGAGCAGACGCGGCACGAGAAGGCCGTGCGGCGGATCGCCGAGAAGCACGGCACGCCGCCGGGTGCCGGTACGTCGGGCGCCTCGCCGTGGAAGGAGGAGCCCGGGGCGGATGCGGCGGTCACGGTCCCCGAGGCGTTCACGGCGGGCTACCGGGGCCACACTCCGGTCGCCCGGGTCGCGACTCCGCTGGGCCGCCACGCCGGCAACGCGGCGGCCAAGGGCGTGCACTGGGCCAAAGACACCGGACGCTCGGCTGTCCGGGAGTACCGCAAGCGCCGGAAGGCCGCCGGCGCGTCGGATCCGGCTCCGGTGCTGGTCCCGATGCCGCCCGACCGGCCACCGGACGTAGGGCCGGTGGCGGCCGATCCGCCGGTCGATCCACCGACCGTGGGTGATCCCGCCGGTGAGCGCCGCCCGGGGACAGCGGGATGGGATGCGGGCGACGACCCCTGGGACCCCTGGGGGACAGCAGAGCCCGCAGGCCCCGGGAAGCCGCCAGAAGAAGCCGCAGCGCCGCGCACCGGCGGCGACGGCACCCCGGACATCCCCCCGGCCTCGACAGGCCCCGAGGGAGCCGCAGACGGCCCCGCTTCGGCACCGGCCCCCCGCAGCTCCGAGGAAGCCCCGCCGCAGCCGGCGCCCGTGACGGCAGACGAGACACCCCAGACGGAAACGGACCCGGCCCCCGCCGGAGAAGGAGTTGGCCGCATGACAGCTGAAGTGACCTACGAGTCGGTCATCGAGGAGAGCGACGAGCTCTCCCTGATGTGTGACGACGACGTGACGGTGTACGGGCGGATCCGGCAGCGCTGCGAACGCGAAGTCGGCCGCGCCGACGACCTGATGGCGTCCCTGCAGAGCGTCGGAGCCGGAGAGCGCCTGAACGGCTGGGTCACCCGCTGCAAGGACCAGTACCAGATGCTCCGCAGCCAGCTGGACGACCTGGAGAGCAACACGATCGCCCAGGGCGAGGCCGCCGTGAAGGCCAAGGCCCTGCTGGAGGCCGGCCAGGGCCTGTACGCGGACATCGCCCAGGACATGGAGTCCGTCGCTGACCGGGGCTTCTACATCTCCGACGCGGTCGACGCCGAGGACACGGCCGCGCACACCGAGACCTACGAGACGCGAGGAGCCTGACATGGGCGCAGGAAAGACCATCGGCGCGGTCATCACCTATGCCGCCGTCCTGGCAAGGGCGGCAGCCTACGGAATCCGCGCCGCCCGCACCCGGGCCGCCGTGGAGCGGCTGCAGTCCCGCTTCCAGGACCGCGCCGACTCGGCCCGGTACCTGTCCGAGGCGATGACCGTGCTGTCCGTCGACGAGCCGACCACAGCCGCCTACATGGAGATCTCGACACTGTCGAACGCCATGGCGGCCAACGTCGGCCAGATCGTCTCCGCCGCCGACTCCCTGTCCACCGCGGCACAGGGCCTGGACGGCGAGACACGGGGCCAGCACAGCCGGATGGAAGAGGCCAACCGCACGCACTCCGTGCAGATGGCCGACAAGGAGTTCATCCAGCGCCGCTAGGCACTCGACACGCACGCCACGAAGGGCGGGGCCGCGCACCGGCCGCCCCGCCCTTCCCATCACGGAAACGGAATCGGAGAAAGCCGGATGGCGACCACGACCCTACCGACGAAGGAAGCAGCGACCGCGGCCCCGCCCGCGCCGGCGTCCGGGCTGCGCGCGCGGGCCACCGAGATGCAGCGCTCCCCAGGCCTGTACCTGGGCTCCGGGCTCGCCATCGCCTCCGGCCTGATCCCCCCGGATCCGCTGCTGTACACGACAGTCACCGCCGCCGGCCTCGCCGCCGGATGGGCCGCCCTGGGCATGCACCCGGGACCGTGGCGCTGGCTGCCCGGACAGGGCGAGCCGTGGGAGTGGATGTGCTGCTCCAGCCGGCGCGGCTACCGGCGCACCGTGCGCCGGATGCGCCGCCGCCTGGAGACAGACCACACCCACGCCCCGGTCCTCGGCGCCGACGGCCTCCTCGTGCCGACCGTCGGCATCGCCGACGGCTGGTACGCGCACCCCGACCGGCCCGCCCTGCTGCGCGCCGCGACAGCCACCGCCCGCCGAGCCCGGTGCGCGATGCTGCGCACCGCCTGGACCCAGGCCCTGCCCGCCTGGGAGCGCAGCTGGTGGCGCCGGTACACGCCCGCCGAAATGGCCCTGCGCGCCGGACCGGTGGCGGTGATCCCCGCCACCGGGTTCGTCGACATGCCCTGGTGGGGCCACCTCGTCGTCGCCTCCATCGGGGCGGGGTGGGGAGCGCGGGTGTGGGACCGGCCCGCTCCGGCCGCGGCCGGAGCCGCGTGGCCGGCCGGCGCCGACTGGGACCGGGCCCGGTGGGCCGGGTGGATCGCCTGCGAGCGGGGCCCGCTGCCCGCCTCCCAGCTCACCAACATCCAGGTGGACGACGACAAGCTGACGGCCGTCATCGTCTCCACCACCGCCAAGCCCGCCCTGAGCGTCGGCCAGGACGCCGTGTCGATCGCCTTCGAGGTGCCCCCGCGGGCGGTGAACGTCTACCGGCCTGACGACATGCCCGCCGGCCGCGCCAAGGTCACGGTCCGCCTGCGCGCCCTCGCCGCCTCGGAGCTGGACCTGGACGACCTGCCCTCCGTGTGGAAGGAGTTCAGCCCCTACAGCGGCAGCGAGCTGTACGACGTCGAGAGCACCGAGTTCGGCCGGCGTTTCACGCTCCGCATGCCGCGCCGGGGCGTCTCGGTCGCCGAGGTGCAGCCGCGCAGCATCGCCCAGGCCCTGGACCTGGACGGTGAGGAGGCTGTCTCCCGCCTGCATCTGCGGGTGCTCGACGCCCGCCGGATCGAAGTTAACGAGATGGCGGTCAACCCGCTCCAGGACGGCGTCCCGCTCGACCTGGACGCCCTCGTCATGGACGGCCAGGGCTACATCACGGTCGGCAAGGACATCTACGGCAGGCCGGCGAAGTGGCGTCTGCTGAAGTTCGACCCCGCCCGCAGTGGCCTGTCCGGCGTGGCGTCTGCGTCCGCGGTGCACGCTTTCGGCTCCGGTGGTACCGGAGCGGGGAAGACGTCGCTGGAGGAAGACCTCCAGATCGCCCAGCGCCTCAACGGGTTCGTTTCCTGGCTGGCCGACGGCAAGGGCGGTGCCGGATACGCCCCGTGGCTCAACGATCTGGACTGGCTGGTCAAGTCGGCGGTCGGGGCCATGCTGATGGGGCAGGCCGCCAACCGGGTCAGCGAGTACCGCTTCGCCGAGCAGATGAAAATGCAGTGGCGGGACGCGGACGGGTTCACCGAGCAGGGCCGCAGCTTCTTCGTGCCCGGTGAACCGTTCGCCCCGATGGTCGTGACCTGGGACGAGTTCAACGAAATGATCCTCAAGGATCCCCAGGCGGACCACGTCAAGCCGCTGCTGCGCTCGGTCTCCAGCGTTGGCCGCCTCTCCCGGGCGGCAGGCATCGGTGCCCGCATCTGGGTCCAGATTCCCAACTTGGATTCCCTGGGCTCCGACAGCAGCGCGAACGCGATTCGCGACATGCTCCAGTCGGGCAACATCGCGCTGTTTCGTACCGCGCGCTCGGACGTGGACATCATGTCGCTCGGCTCGCGCACCCCCGAGATCCGCCTCGCACCGCTGCCGGAGCGTTTCCCCGACGGCTCGGAGACCGGCGGCCTGTTCTACATGGCCGACGGCAAGTCCCAGTACACCCAGTCCCGGGCCATGTTCCACACCAACCCCGCCCGAATTGCCCGCCAGTTCCCCCTGCGGACGCTGAGTGCCCCCGAGGCGGACGCCGCCGGCCCGGCGTACCTGCGGCGCGGCGAGTACCGGCACCTGGACGCCGCCAGCGAGGAAGCGTTCCTGCGCGAGCTGGTGAAGGACGAGCAGCCCGCGCGCGGCCAGCGCGCCACCGTCCTCGACGGCCGGCCCGCGCTGGCCGCCCCCGCGGACGTCGAGGTCGATGACGAGGAGCTGGACGACCTGGTGCCGCTCACCCGCACCCAGAAGGTCTGGCACGCGGTCGACGGCGGAGCGCGGCGCAACCGGCAGATCGCCGACGCCACCGACCTGAAGCCGACCAACGTCTCCGGTGCCACGACGCGCCTGGAACGCCTCGGCAAGCTCACCAAAATCGAACGCGACTGGCACACCGCCGACCGCATCGACGCCTGACACACCCCAACCACCCTCATGATTCGGAGACTCTCTCATGACCCTCACCGTCACCGGCCTGTTCCTGCTCGTCTGCATCGGCCTCGGCATCTGGATGAAGAAGGACAGCGGCTTCCGCCGCCGGGAGTTCCTCGCCGTCTCGCTGTTCTGGATCCTCCTGGCCGCCACCCCCTGGGGGGCCACTGGCCTCGGCATGGTCCAAGACTTCGTCGGCAGCGGCGTGCGGACGGCCAGCAACACCGTCAACTCGGTCTCCAAGTAGGCCCGGGGGGGGTG
>NZ_JAYMZR010000011.1:49297-101336 GCF_035828615.1 Streptomyces sp. H27-D2
GCCCGGCGGACCGCCCCTGCCGCGCTCACGCCCCGGCCTCCCCAGAAAGGAGTGACACCCATGGCCGACCCCAGCGAAAACCTGACGGGCCAGGCACGGCAGACGACGGCTCAGGAAGCGTTCGAGGCCGCGCGCCTGCTGGCCGATGCGTACAGCAGCGACGCCCCCCTCGCCACCCAGTACCGCGACATCACGCCCGCGCCGCCCCAGGGGGACGCCGTGCCTTTCACCCAGCCCGGACGGCCCCCCATGTCCCAGAAGGCCACCGATCACGCCTCCCTGGTCCTCGCCTACTCCTTCGGCTCCCTGCCCGTCGGCGCGGCGCTGTCCCTGGTGCTGTGGTCGCTCTCCAGCGTGGACGCGACGACCCTGGCCATCGCCGCGGCGGCCCCCGCCGGACTGGTGGCAACGATCGGCATTGCCGCCCGGATGATCGGCCGCGCCGTACACGATGGCGCGTCCGCACTGCCCGACCACACCGTCCACCAGCACACCGGCCCGACGTACCTGCAGCACACCGAGGTGCACACCGACACCCGCTGGTTCGGCAGGACCATCAACCAACTCCCCGACGGGGGAAGGTAGAGCCCCTCCAGCAGCCCACGACCGATCAACCGAATGAGGAGAACGCATGCCCGACATGTGGAACGGCAAGCCGCTACCTGAGCGTGGCAGGGACCACACCGAGATCCACTACCGGCTGTACGACCGCCGCACCGGCCAGCTGATCAGCTTCAACTCGACCAACAGCATCGACTCACTCGCCGCCGACGTACTCCGCACCCAGCGAGAACACCCCAACGCCCGAATCTTCGCCGTCGAATACGACGGCCCCGCCTACTGATAGGAGCACCACATGCCCACCACCTCGATCACCGCCGACGACCTCATCCGCCGCTCGCGGTCGTCTTGTGTTTTCTGTGCGATCGTCGCCGGGACGGCCCCGGCCGTCGTGGTGCGACAGTGGGACGACGTCCTCGCGATCCGCCCGCGCGGCGGAGTCACCGACGGCCACGTCCTCGTCATCCCGCGCGTCCACGTCGCCGACGCCGGGTCTGACCCGACGGTGGCGGCCCGCACCATGGCCTGCGCCGCCGAGCTGATGGCGGAGCTGCCGAACGCGAACATCATCACCTCGAAGGGCGCCGAGGCGACTCAGACCGTCCATCACCTGCACATCCACGTCGTGCCCCGCAGCGCGGACGATGGCCTGCCGCTGCCCTGGACCCCGCAGCAGGAAGCGGCGAAGGAGAAGAAGGCCGCTGAGAACACCGACAAGGTGGCCGTCGTGTACGCCCGGGAGGACGTCCCCAAGGGCCCGAAGGTCTTCCTCGCCGGACCTACCCCGCGCGCCGGAGACGACGTCGAGTCCTGGCGCCCGGCCGCCATCAAGGAACTCGCGGCCCAGTGGACCGGCGAGCAGCCGCTGACCGTGCTCACCCCCGAGTCGCGGGGCGGCGTCCGCGCCGCGCACTACGACGACCAGGTCGGTTGGGAGACATACGCCCGCAGTATGGCCGACGCGATCCTGTTCTGGATTCCGCGCGACCTGGCGACGATGCCGGGCTTCACCACGAACGTCGAGTTCGGCCTCGACGTGGCGACTAAACGCGCGGTCCTCGGCGTCCCGCCGGACTGCCCCAACCCCGAACGCAACCGATACCTCGTCTATGTCGCGCGCCGCCACGACGTCCCCGTCCGCGAGACGCTCCCGGCCGCCGTCGAGGAGGCCCTCGCGGTCCTCGCGAAGCCCGGCCGGACGCTGCGCCGCTGACCCGCCTCACGTCACCTGTGGCCTCGTCGTTAGGCGGGGCCGCAGTCACGACCCGGCCGGCACCCGGCCCCGCTCCCCAGCCACCTGGGCCCGCGCCATCCACCGAACCCGACCGATCGCCTGATGGGGACGCCCCAACGGCACCAGGCCGACTGCAGCACACAATTGATCCCGGAGCGCCAGTACTTCAGCCTCCGTATCCGCCTGCACCGTGACTACCGGATCCATGACCACAGTGTGGCGGGAGGGGATGCTCGGTGCGGGGGGTTCGGGGATGATGGGGGTATGGCTACCAGGAGAGTTGAGCTCGCAGCCCCGAAGAAGCAGTCGTTGACGTTGGATGAGGTGGCAGCGTTCGTGGAGGATGCGCGCCGGGCTGGTGCGTCGGGGGATGAGCTGGTGGGGACTGCGGCGGTCGACAAGGCCCTGTGATTGAATCCAAGGCAAACCACTAGTTCAACCTTCAAATGCAAGGCCGGTGTTGCCTTGTGGGGATGAAGCGGCGACTACCGTCCCGCCCGACGCCCCCGCCCCATCACAGCACGCGGCGCATCCCAAAACATCAACCGGCACGGCATCCACATCAGCCAAAACACCAGCCACCACATCACCGCAAACGGCAACAACAACACCGGCACAACCGGCATCGACCCACGCAACGGGCCAACACCACCCGACAACCGAACCCCCACAACGCCCCCTCACACAACACGTGCACCGAACGATAAGGCAGCTACGCCGCCTTGTCCCGCACCCCGCCCTCGCCGTCCGCTTCCGGATCATCCTCGCCTGGATCCGAACCGGCGTCCGGCACTTCACCCTCCGGATCCGCCTCAGGGTCGACGGGCACGAGCGGACCGCCACGATTGAACGGGTCGCCCGCGGGCATCGATGCGGTCTTGTCCTCACGAATCCGCTGCACCTCCTCCGCAACCTCCTCGTCATCCCACTCCGGGCGCAGCGATTTGACCTTCATCCAAGTGGAGATGGCACCCGCGCTCTCGAGGAGCGCCAGGGACCGGGCAGTGGCCTCCTGGTCGGGCTGGACGGCCTGAGGCCACGACGCGGTCAACTCCGCCTCAGGATCCACCTGCGCTTTGAAAATGGTCTTGTCGACGAGGAGCAGCGTCGTCATCACCTCGATCAACGCCGGACGCTGGTACAGGATTTTGAGGCCGCGCGTCGTCAGCGACTCTTCCTTGCGCGCCGCGACTTCCGTCGCCGTCACCGCGACCGTGCCCTCCTCGCCCATCGACTGCGCCGAGTAGCCCGCCGAACTGTAAATCTGCCGCCGCAGAGCCTTCGTGGTCCGCTCGTGCTCATCCACGCGGATCGCGAACTGAGTCGCGGTGATCGCCGAACCGCCGTCGTCGAGCATGTTGAGGTTCACGAACACCTCGCGGTCGATGTCGAATGTCGCGCCGGCGCCGGGGCCGTCGGTCTCCAGCAGCGACTGCGGCAGCATGATCCGCGCCTTGCCCAGACGAAGATCACGCATCCAGGACGTCCACGCTTCATCCAGTGCGTCCATGACCGGCTCGACACCCGCATAGTCCGAACGGCCCAGCGGCTCCGCGTCCGGCAACCCCCGCCACATGCGGCTGGGGCGAATGTTGGGGACGTAGGTGACAAGCATCCGGTCGACGCCGGTGTCCTGGACGCCGCCGTCCCGCACCCGGCTGGCGAGATCGGCCGCGTCGGGGTGGTCATCGAGGGCCATCAGCATGCCGAGGGTTTCCGTATTGCCGCGGTACAGGCCGTACTCGATGGTGCCCGGCTCGTGCCGCTCCAGCAGTCGCCACACCCAGTGCGCGTCGTCCTGGCCTGCGAGCTCCCGCCATACGGTGACGGCGGAGAGTTCCCCCCACCGCCATTCGGGGACGGCCGCGTCCGGGTAGACGACGTCGAGCCAGGGGCGGGGTTTGAGGTTCTGGTCCCAGACGACGCGCAGGTACACCCCGCCGAGGGCTGCGCCGATTTCGGCTGCCTCCCTCATTTTGGCGTGTCCGCGGTCGTCGAGGTACCGCCTGAGCTGGTCAGTGGTGGCGACCATGTCGCTCGTCGAGGCGGCGTCGGCGGATATGGACGGGGCGTCGGCCCAGAGCAGGTTGGCGGAGAGTTCGGCGAGGTCCCCGCCGACGGGGATGTGGAGCTTGGACGGGGGTTGGCCGGGGGTGAGGGGCTGTCCCCAGAACATACGGGCCAGCGACCCGACGAGGCCGCCGCGCATCTGCGACGGCCTGTTCAGGTCGAAGAACGACCGGGCGGCAGGGTTCGCCGACACCGACATCGCCCCGCCGTACACCTGCCGCAGGTGGTCGATGTCGCCGCTGTACCAGGCATGCCAGATGTCCATATCGGCGAAAGGCGTGGCGTACTGGACGGGCGGCCAGACGGTTTTCCCGGACGGCGGCAGCGGCATGGTTGATCCCTCTCGTTATGCCGCTGAGGTGGCGGCGATCCGGTTTTGCCACAAAGAGCGGGTCGTAAATACCGCGTAACGCAATGCGTCACAGTTATGCACCAGAACGCCACCGGCGAAAAACTCCGGACAGTCAGCGACCGACAGATTCCAGACCGGCGCGGCGTTCAGCAATGCTGTTACGCCGAGAACATGACTTCCCGCAGAAGCGGGTGCGGTGATACTTGTTGACTCGGAATGAGGCTCCGCAGCGCTCGCAGCTGCGATCCTCGTCGTCAACGCCACTTGCCCTTCGCCATGCGGCGCGGCATGCGCCACTGCAGAACCGTTCGCCTCCGCGGCGTGAACGCGTCTCGTAGCGCTCGCTGCATTGCTCGCAGGTGTGAGGGAGCGGGGCGAGGGATGCCCATACCTTCCGGCCGTGCTCGCTGTGCCATTCTCGGCCTGCCTCGGATCGGTGCCATGCTGAGGCCAAGGGGCGTATGCGTTCCAGGTTGGCGTAGGACTCCGGGGTGCATGAGCCGCGGCGGGCGTGGGCGTGATGGTTGCCGTGCTCGGCTTCGGTGAGGCATTCGAGGTTGGCGGGGGTGTTGTTGAGCGGATTTCCGTCACGGTGATGGATGTGGCTTCCACTGGGGATGCTGCGGTGGTGGTGTGCCATCCAGATCTCTTCGTGGAGGCGGCGAACTCCGTTGGCCCGGTCCGTTCCACCGGAGGTGTAGTAGGAGCGCTCTGACCAGCCTTTCGCGTTGGGGTATCGACGGAAGGTGATGCCTCGGAACTGAATGGCTTCAACGTTTCTCGACATGTGAAAAGGATATCGCCGTAACGCAGTTCATTGAGACGTGTCCACCCTTTCCCCTCAACCCACACGGGATGATTTCCAGTCCCTTCAATGGATTGCCCATCGGAGATGTCAACCCTGAATATCGTGGCCTGTGGTGAGGTCATCCCAGATGCTGTGACTCGCCGGTATCCCTCACGGGTCATGACCAGCTCGCCGGGCTGAATCGTCTCGATGGCCCTGGACCCGCGGCTCGTGAGAACCGGGGTGCCGGCGACCAGGCATCCGTGGTCTGCGACTTTGATGGGGCGCTCCTCGCCGCGTAGCGCTGCCTTGTCGTCCCAGGAGTAGCCGCCGATCTCGCCGATGAGGCTGGTGCAGGAGGAGTGGACGAGGAGTTTGCGGCGGGCCAGGAGGCTGGAGACGGTGCGGATGCCGTCCATGACGTCGTTTTTGGCGAGGGTCGGCGTGAGCTTGTCGCGCTTGAGCTGCGCCACGAACGACGCGGCGGAGGGGTCGACGGTGACGAACTGGGGGTGCACCATCCCCATGCCGGGGACGTCGGACAGCCAGTCCCGCAGGCGCTCGGAGTACTCGGAGTCGGTGAGCTGGTGGCGGGCCTGCCGCGAGTCGTAGCGCCACTCGCGGGCGACGTACAGCCGCCGGTCGTTGCCGAGGCCCAGCAGGACGGCGTGGAACGGGTTTTTCGTGCCGTAGTCGACGCCCAGCGCGATCCAGCGGTGGATGCGCTCGCGCGGCAGGTCGGTGACGATGTGCGTGTCCCGGTCCCACGCGTCGTAGATCGCGCCCTCGGCGGCGACCCACTCGCCGAGGATGAACCTGCGGTAGAACAGGCCCTGGTGCATCGACTTAAGGTCCCGGACGAACTCGGGGTCCAGGAACGGGTTGTCGTCGATGGTGAAGGTGAAGCGGCGCAGTGGCTTGCGGCCCTCCTGGGAGAGCCAGTCCCGCATGAACCAGTGCGCCGGATTGTCCGGGTTGGTGGTGCAGAAGAGCTGCGCGCCCTTCACCGACATGCGCCCCAGCAGCTGCTCGAAAAAGGCTTGCGGGACCAGCGTCACCTCGTCCACGTAGGCGCCGCACAAGGTCATGCCCCGGATCTTCGGCTCCGACTTGGCGTCGTTCGCGCCGATGATGTGGATGGTGCGGCCCAGGATTCGGGCTGTCGGCGCGCCGGCCGTGTAGTGCACGTGGTGGGCGATGTCCCCGAACAGCGTCGGGTCCTGGAGGGGCAGGAACAGGTTGCGGTGGATGGTCTGCGCGGTCTTCCCGATCATGACGAGTTCCCCGCGGTGCGGAGCATTCGACACGTAGATCAGCCACTTGAGCAGCGACGCGATGGTTTTGCCCGAGCGGATCGCCCCTTCCCAGCAGGAGATGCGGGTCGTCGATTCGGCGACTGACCGGATCTGCTTGTGGGACAGCGGCAGGGTGTCGAGCACGCTTATGCCTCGTCGCCGTCGGTCATGGCGCCGTCGTCGGTTTCGGCGAGTTGCTTGAGGGCGGTGCCGAGGTCGCCGAGCATCGACCGCGCGTCGTCGAGAGCGGTGCCCTCGGTGGGCGGCGACATTTTCATCGACCGGTCGAAGGCGGTCGCGGCGGCTTGGATGAGGGCCTTCTTGTCGGGCGCGGGCGGCTGCGGGTGCGGCTCGTCGTTGTAGACGTTGTCCTTGCCGCCGAAAGACCAGACGGTGTGAGGTTCGAAGACCTGCTGGAGGAGCCGGTCGCCGATTTCGTGGAGGGTGATCGCGGAGGCGGTGCGCATCGCGGCGAGGTCGGCTTTGCGGACGGCGGTGGCTGCCGCCGTCGCCGACTTGTCGAACGACAGGCCCATCGCTTTGGCGAGGTTGCTGATGGTGCCGACCGGCCGGTTGAGCTCGCGCGCGATCTCGTTCCGCCCCTGCCCTGCGGCGTGGAGCTTGCGGATGCGGGCGCGCTCCTCGTCGGCGATGGGCTTCCCTGCGTTCATGCGGTCCTCCGGGCGGTCTGGCGTGCGCGCTTGCGCAGGAGTTGGGGGAGGGGTGTGCCGGTGGTCTGCCAGTCCGAGCGCCACGGGATGACGACGCAGCGACAGTGGATGTGCCGCGGGGGACCGTAGAGGGGGGTGGCGAAAACGGTGCGGCGGGGGTCGAGGCTGAGCCCGCCGGGGAATTTCTTTCCGACGGGCACGGTGTGGCCGGCGTAGGCGGCGCAGGCCGGGCACGCGTCGGGTTCGGCGACCCACAGCAGGAGCATCCGGGGGCCGAGGGCGCGTGCGACGGCGGCGGAGCCTGCTGCTGCGGCGCTGGTCACGGCGACGGCGACGGCGGCGGCGATGCGGCTGACGGCGCGGCGGGCCCGGTTGAACACGGCAGCGAGGGCTGCGAGTCCGGCGGCGGTGAGGGCTGCGGTGGTGAGGAGGGCGAGGGCGGCGTGGTGTTCGGCGTCGACGGCGGCGGGGATGGCGTCGGCGGCCTGTTGTGCTGTGTCGCTGGTCTGGGGCGGGGGGTTGGGCGGGGTGGTGCCGGTGATGGTGCCGACGGTGGCAGCAGCTTGGGTTGCGCCGAGGCGGGCTGCGGTGGTGGCGGCGTCGCGGGCGGTGCGTTGGGCGTGGGCGGCTTGGCCTCGGAAGGCGGCGTCGAGGAGTTGCCGGATGCGGGTGATGAGTTGGCGGATGGCGTCGGCGCCGGGGAGGTCGCGGGCGGTGGCGGTGATGGCGGTCCAGCCGTTGGCGGCGGTGCGTTGTGCGGTTTCGAGGGCGGCGATGAGGCGGAGGGTGGCGGTGTGGATGGCGTCGTGTTCGAGGGTGCGGAGGGCGTCGGGGTAGCGGAGGGCCTGGTCGGCCCAGTCGTCGGGTTCGCTCACCACCACACCTCCCAAAACTTGCGATTCTAAGGAATCCTTGCACTTCTGCCTTCGATTGTGCAGCATTGGGGCAAGTCAGGGTTACGATCGGAGCCAACACGACGGTGATCTAGGTGTCACCACCCGTGGAGGCCGCCCAAGGAGGCACCCGTGACGACCCCCGCCCCCGCAGCACCCCCGGAGCCGACACCGGCCGAGCCCGGCACCCAGCCGACGCCCACCCCACCCGCCCCGACCCCCGCGCCGACTCCGCCAGAGCCGACCACACCCCCCGCCGCAACTGAACCCACCACCGAACCCACGGCCAGGAAGCCCACGTTCGACGGCGAGTTCGACCCGGCGCGCTTCGAGAAGCTGGTCGAAAACCTGCGCGGCGACGTCGCGTCGGAGAAGACCAAACGCGAAGCCGCCGAAACGAAAGCCGCAGACGAACAGGCCGCCTTCCTGAAGAAGGTCGCACTCGCCTTCGGCATCGACTCCGGCGAGGAGAAGCCGCCCACCCCCGAAGAGCTGGCCGCACAGTTGGCCGAGGCCCGCGGCGAGACCAAGGCGTCCCGCGACCAGGCCCGCCAGCACGCAGTCCAGCTCGCCGTCTACCGCTCCGCCGCCCAGCACGGCGGCGACCCCGAATCGCTCCTGGACTCCCGTGGGTTCGAGACCGCCATCAAGGACCTCGACCCCGCCTCCGCCACTTTTGCGGTGGACATGGAGACCGCGGTGAAGGCAGCAGTGGAGGGCAATACGAAGCTCGCGGCCAAGGTGCCCGAGCCGACGCCGGCACCGACCGCCCCAGCTGGGGGCGCACCGATGACCGGAGCACCGGGCGGCACCAGGCAGTTGGGCGAGGCGGACTCGAAGCGGATGACACCCGAAGAGCGCGTTCAGGCTGTCAAGGACGGACGATTCAAGTCCTACCTGGGCAGCACATAGGCACTAGGAGCCTCCGTGTCCGTCCAGAATTTCAAGCCCGAGATCTGGTCCTCCCAGCTTCTCGTCGGCCTCCGCAACGCACTCGTGTACGCGCAGCCCGGGCTGGTGAACACCAACTACCAGGGTGAGATCCAGTCGCACGGCCAGTCGGTGCACATCACCACCATCGGCGACCCGACGATCAGCGACTACAGCCCTGGCACCACCCTCAATTACGAGGACATCGAGACCGCTGGCACGGACCTGATCATCGATCAGGCGAAGTTCTTTGCATTCAAGATCGACGACGTCGACAAGGCCCAGGCCCTGGTCGACCCCATGGCACAGATGGCACAGAACGCGGCCTACGGACTCCGCGACAAGGCAGACGCCTACGTCGCCGCCCTGTGGACCGGCGTCGCAGCCGCCAACCTGCTCGGCACCACCGGCGCACCGATCAACACCTTCACCACGCCGACCGACGCCTACGACAAGGTCCTCGTCCCGCTCCGCACCCGCCTGGACCGCTCCAACGTCCCCACCGAGGGCCGCTACGTCGTCGTCACCCCCGAGTTCGAGGGCTCCCTCCTCCGCGACGACCGGTTCGTCAAGGTCGGCGACGCCGGCACCGACACCGGCCTCCGCAACGGGATGGTCGGCCGCGCCGCCGGCTTCGACATCCTCAAGAGCAACAACGCCCCCAACCCCACCGGAGACCTGCAGGTCATCCAGGCGGGCTATCCGGGGGCCATCACCTACGCCGAGCAGATCATCGAAACCGAGGCGCTGCGCCTGGAGTCGACGATCGCCGACGCCATCCGTGGCCTGCACGTGTACGGCGCCAAGCTCCTGCGCCCGACCGGCATCGCGGTCGCCATCGTCGACCCGGCCTGAGCCAGAGAGTAGAGGCAGCACCATGGCGCGTACCGCTATCGCCTACACCCCCTTCGTCCCCAACAGCCACCTCACCGACGTGGCCGGGACGACCATCGACGCGACGCTCGTCACCGCTGGCGTCGTCATCAACAGCGTCAACCCCGAGCGCACCCTGCTTCGGGTCACCAATACCTCGGGGGCCACGAAGGTCATCACCGTCAAGGCGGGGACCGGCCCGCAGTCGTGGATGGCCGGCTCGGGGGATTCGGCGACCACGGTCGCTGCGACCACCGGCGTCGAATGGCTCGGGCCTTTCACCAGTGCTCGTTTCCAGCAGCAGGGCACGAAGCTGTACATCGACTTCGCAGCCGGTACGACCGGCACGATCACGGTCTTCAAGCTCCCGAAGGCGCTCTGACGTGGTCGCCCGCGAGTATGTCGGGCCGGGGGGTGCCCAGTTCCACCTCGACGAGCCCCTGTCCCCGCAGATGGCCGAACAGGTCGCGCGCGGACACCTCACCCCGGCAGACGGCGACACCCCGGACGTGGGAGGCGGCGAGACGAGCCTCGTCGTCGTCCACGGCTCCGAGGCGCAGACCGTCGACCGGGTCGGCCGCCACGTCCCCGCCGCCGGAAACCGCCCCGACGAGAGCGCGACAGCCTCCGAGTGGGCGACCTACGCGGTCCGCCGCGGGCTGCTCGCCACGCAGGCGACATCACTGACGCTGACGCAGCTCGTCGAATGGGTCGACGCCCGCGACGAGGCCGAGGACGCCATCGCGCGCGACGACTCCCTCCAGCCCGCCGACGACGCACCCGCCGACGACGCACCCGCTGCGGACGACCCGGAGGCGGGGAAGCCGAAGACCGGCGACAAGGTCGACGACTGGCGCGGCTACACCACCGCCCAGGGCCTCGACCCGGCGCAGGCCGACGAGATGACCAAGGCGCAGCTTCAGCAATGGGCCGCCGACCACGAGACCGCCGGGGAGTAGCCGTGGCCTACGCGAGCGTCGACGACCTCACCAACTGGCTGCACCCCGAACCGGTGCCGCCGAACGCGCGCCGGCTGCTGGAGACGGCATCCGAGGCGCTGGATGAGTCGCTGATCGGCGCCGTGTACGACATTGGCGATCCGGAGGTGGCGGATGTGCTGCGGCGGGCGTGTGTCCGGCAGGTCCACTGGCGGATGGAGCGCGACGACGAGACGGGCGCGAACTCCGATCTGCAGTCGATGACGACGGGGCAGCGGTCGTTCACCCGCCGCGCGCCCGCTGCTGGGACGCCGGGTGGGCCGCGGGTCGGGCATCAGGCGGCGAGTGTCCTGCGGTCGGCGGGGCTGCTGGTCATCAATCCGCTGGTGGTGGGCTGATGCCGGGGCCGATAGGCCGGTCGACGGTCACGGTGCTCCGTGCACTGCTCGTCGCGGGCGATTACAACGCGCAGGTCCGCGACTGGGATCACGCGACTCGGACGCCGGTCGGCCGGGTCACGATCGATGTCACCGGCACCACGGAGAGCACCCAGGCCGCCGACCAGACGACGACGCGGGCGACGGCGTTCCTGCCACCCGGCGCTGTGACGGTGGGGCCGTTCGACCGCGTCGTGTGGTCGGGCCGCATCTGGGAGGTCGACGGGCATCCGGCGGCTCCTGAGGGTGCCGGGGTGCTCTCGGGTCAGGTCGTCCTGCTGCTGGAGGTGACGGGCTGATGGCTGATGTGGACGTGTACGAGGACGCCATCGCCTCCCTGGCTCTGCACCCCAGCGTGCAGGCCGATTTGGCGGCGCGGATGGACCGGGTGGTGGAGGTCGCCCAGGCCATCGCTCCGGTCGATACGGGGGCGTTTAGGGCGTCGATCTACCGCGATCCGGACCCGGACCCGGACGGCACGGTCTACGTCGTCGCAGACGTCCACTACGCGATCTATGTGGAGCACGGCACCCGGCAGACCGACCGCAACGGCCGGAGCATCCACCCGCCGCGCTTCACCCTCACCACCGCACTCGACGCCGCAGGAGGCGACCACTGATGGCCTACGACCTGGACCTGGAGAACAGGTTCACCCACCACCGCCCCCACGGCGATCAGGCCGAGCGGTATGAGCGACTGCGCGCCGGGGGCCGGGAGTTCGCCGAGCTCCTCGCCGAGCTGTGCCCGTCCAGTCCGGAGCTGACACGCGCCGTGAACGCCGTCGATGACGCCGTGATGCTCGCCAACGCGGCTGTCGCGCGCCATACCCCGAAGGAGTCCGTCTGATGGCCGACATGGTCCGCATGAAGCTCACGTTCTGGCACGGCTCCAAGAAGCCGGGCGACATCGTCGAAGTCCGTAGCGACGAAGTCCGCTCCTGGCACGGCTTCGCCGAACGGCTCCCCGACAGTGAGCAGCCCGCCACCGAGCCGTCCCGCGACCCCGACAAGCAGCACACCCCCGCCACACAGAAGCCGCCCGCCGTCTCCACCGAGACCAAGACCGCCAAGTAGATGCCGGCCCCTGCGATGCCCGACGCGAAGCAGATGGCGGTCGAGCTCCTCGACGCCGCCCTCAGCGGAGTGCACGTCGCAGGCCGGACACCGCCCGACCCGCAGTTCCGTCAGCTCCTGCCGATGGTGCGGGTCCTGCGCGTCGGGGGCCTGCGGGCTCTCAAAGCGTGGGGCGGGCCCGCGTCGCGGGACGACGCGCGGCTGTCCGTCGACTGCTACGCGCCGACCGACGGGGAGGCCACTCGCCTCGCACTGCGGGTGCTGGACGAGTGGGAGCTACTGCCCGGCCGGACGACTGAGGACGGATCGGTGACCAAGGCGTGGCAGGAGATCGGCCCGCAGGACCGGCCGGAAGAACCGAACACCAGCGTGGCCCGCATCGGAATGATCCTGGGGATGAGCGTCCGCCCACCCCGTCTGACCAGCTAGGAGGCCCATCGTGGGCGACGCAGACAACATCAAGATCGGCGTAAAGGGGCGGGCCTACATCGCGCCCCTCGCCACCGCCTTCCCCGTCTCCCCGTTTGTGGCGTGGGGTGTCGGGTGGGTCGACCTCGGCTACATGCACCCCGACGGTCTCGAGGAGGCCCTCGGCGAGGACCGTACCGAGATCCCCGCCTGGGGTGAAGAGGCCCCGGTCAAGTCCCGCGTGAAGAGCAGGGACGGGACGTTCAAAATGACGTTCCTGGAGACCACGGCCGCGATCCTCCAGCTGTACTACGCGGTCGCGGCGTCGGCGATGACCGAGACCGCCGCACTCTCCGGCAACCCGAGCTTCGTGTCCTTCGGCACCGGCAGTGCGTCGCCGGGCATCGAGCGGGCGCTGGGCATCGACGTCATCGAGGGCGACCAGATCGAACGCATCATGATCGCCCGCGTCGACATCTCCGACCGCGGCAACCTCAAGCAGTCCGCCGAGGACTCCAAAAACTACGAACTGACCTTCAAGCCCCTCGCCGCGCCGAGCGGCGGCCAAGCCGTCCAGCGCTTCGTCACCGGCCTCACCCTCGCGTAACCCCAGAACGGTGGCCTGCTGCGCTCACATCCCCGGGCGGGGGCGGCACAGCAGGCCACCTGCAAGCCCCCGCCTGCCCCGGCCCGAGGAAAGAGCCCCACCGTGTCCAGCCCCCAACGCAAGATCGTCCGCCTGCAGGAGATGCGCGCCCAGCGCATCGAGCAGAAGAAGCTCCAGTACATCGACGTGATCTTCGAGGTCCCGCTCACCGGCGACCAGCCGGAAGGGGCCGTGCCAGTGGAGCGGACGGTCAGCTTCCTCGCGCAGGACTACTGGCCCATCGAAGTCGTCGAGGCCGTCAAGGAAGAGAACGGCGGCGGCAACGTCGCCGTCATGCGGAAGGTCGCCACCCCCGTCGAAGCGTTCGATGAGCTGATCAAGGCAGCTCAACTGACCGTCGGCGAACTCGTCGCCATCGTCGAGGAGATGAGCGGCGAGGCGGGCACCACCCAGGGGGAAGGGAATGGCTCCTGACGACTCTCCAGGAGCACTCCCGATCGGTACGCGCCGACCTCCAGCGCTACTACCCCGGCCGGCGGCTCGACGAATTCTGGGCCCTGGACGACGGACCCGACGCAGCGTCCATGACCTGGGCGGAACTGCGCGACCTCATCGACGGACTCCCGCAGGAGTCCGCCACCAAGTCCGCCCTCGCCGGGGACGTCGAGGGGAAACGCTGGTCGCAGGACACCTACATCGGCGCGGCGCAGTACAACGTGTCGCTGCTGATGATCCGGGTCCTGTGGGCCGCCCACCTCAAGGGCAGTGCCCCGGAGATGGAGCTCATGGACCCGCCGCGGCTGGAGCAGGACGACCGGCTGGCCGAGGCGGCTGCGGCGCTCGACGCCCGTAACCGGGCCGTCCTCGACCGACTCCGCCCCCAGCCCGTCGACGAGGACCCTGCGGTGCGGCAGGAGTGGCTGGACAAGATCCGCGAGCTGGAGCAGTCGCAGCCCGCCACGTAGCAGAGGGGAGGCAGCATGGCAGGGGCCACCACCGTCGGCGCCACACAGGTGGCGCTGACGCCGGACCTCACCCAGTTCGGGGCGGCCCTGCGCGCTGAGCTGCCTCTCGCGATCCGGGACCCGGCGAAAGCAGCCGGCGACCTGGCCGGTGACCTGATCGGCCGGCAGATCCGGGAGAAGCTGACCGCCCCGATCAACGTCACGATCCGGGCGGCGCTGGAGGACAAGGCCGCCGCCGCAGGCCTCGACAAGATCAGCGCCGGCCGGACGGTCCAGCTGACCGCCGACCTCGACGACAAGGCGGCCGGCGCGTCCCTGGCGCGGCTCACCGCGGACCGCACCGTCACCGTCCGCGTCGCTCTCGACGAGCGGGCCGCCAAGTCCACCCTCGACACCCTCTTCGGCAAGCCGATCACCGTCGACATCCTCCCGGAGATCCAGGCCGCCGCCCACCGGACCGCGACCCAGGCGCTCAAGACCCTCACCGCCGACCGCACCGCGAAGATAATCGTGGGTCTGGACGACACGGCCGCCCGCACCCGGATGAACGCGCTGGCCGCCGACCGCACCACCAAACTGAAAGTCGACCTCAACGACACCGCCGCACTCGCCCGCCTCAAAACCCTGACCCGCCCGCGGGCCACCGAAGTCGTCGCCGTCGTCGCCACCGCCCAGGCCGAGGCAGACCTGTCCAGCATCACCACCCCGCTGCACGTCGCCGTCACCCCCGCCCTGCAACTCCCTGGCGCGTCGGAGATCGCCGACTACGTCTCCCAGCTGCAGGGCGGCATCAACCGGGCGATGTCCGGGGTCAGCGTGGGGGCGTCCACCGGCCGCGACAACGACATCGCCGCCCGCCTCGCCACCTACACGGCCGCGTTCAGTCGGCCCATCCAGGTGCCGATCGAGCCGCGCGTCAGTCTGGTGCGGTCACTCCTCGTCGACCGGTGGCGGGCCCGCGTCGGCGAACCCATCACCATCGCGATCACCCCCGACATCTCGCAAGCCGCATCACTCACCGCCGCCGCCGCCCTCGCCGACCTGACCCGCCCCCTCGACGTACCCGTCCACGTCGAATGGAGCGCGTCCGCCGCCGCCATCGTCCGGGCCCACCTGCACGCCCTCCAGGACCCGCTGCAGGTCCCGATCCAGCCGGTCTTCGACTCGTCGGCGACACCGGTGGTCGCCGCGCACCTCCAGCGGCTGCGCGAAACCATCGAAGTCATCATCAAACCGATCTGGGACAGTGCTGCGGCGCTGGTGGTCGCCGCGCACATCGACGCGTTCCGCGAGCCGATCGACGTCCTGGTCCGGCCCGTCTGGGACTCGACCGCCGCCGCCGCTGTCCGCGCCCGGCTGCGCGCGCTCGCCGACCCGGTCACCGCAGGCATCCGCGCCACCGTCATGGGCGCCCCTTTCGCGGCGGCCGGGCTGCTGCTGGACTGGCTGGCGCGCCGCCGCCAGGCCGACATCGACGTGCGCGTCAACCGGTCTGCACTGCGGAACCTCGACGCGCTGGGCTCCAGCGGGGAGCGGGGTTCGGGGGGCCTGAAGTCGCTGATCTCGTCGACGCGGCTGCTGGCGGTGGGGGCGCTCGGGTCGCTGCCCACGCTGGTGTCCCTCGCCAACGTGATCTGGCAGATGGGTCCGGCTGCCGCGCTCGCCGCGCCGGCGATGGCCCTGCTCGGCACCTCGATGGCCGCCATCAAGATCGGAACCAGTGGAGTCGGCGACGCCCTCAAGGCCGCCTTCGCCAGTACGCCTGCCGATGCCAATGCGGCGGCGTCGGCCACCAACCAGGTCGAATCGGCGCAGCGTCAGCTCGCCGCCTCCCAACGCGGCGTCGCGGACGCAGAACGGTCCCTGACCCAAGCACAGCGAGACGCCCGCATAGCGCAGGGCGAACTGTCCGCCGCCCGCAGGCAGGCCGCCCGCGACATCGAGGACATGAACGCTCGCCTCCGCGCCGGGCACCTCGACCAGGAGCAGGCGGCCCTCGACCTCTTGCAGGCTGAGGCGGACCTGCAGGCGGCACGCTCCGATCCGGCCGCGACGCAGTTGCAGATCCAGCAGTCTGACCTCGCCACCCAGCGGGCCCGCGCCAATGTCGACGAGCAGTCCCGCCAGCAGAAGCGCCTGCAGGCCGACACCGCCGCGGTGAACAAGGCGGGCATCGACGGATCCGATCAGGTCGTGCAGGCCCGCGAGAAGATCCGGGACGCGAACGCGCGGGTCGCCGACCAGTCGCGGGCCCTCGCCGACGCGCACCGGCAGGTCGCTGACGCGGCACGGCAGGTGGCCCAGTCCCACCAGAGCGCGGCCACCCAGGCCTCGAAGTTCAGCCTGGCCATGGCCAAACTGTCGCCGAACGCGCGGGCATTCGTCAACGAGATCCGGGCGCTGGCCCCGGCCTGGCGTGGCCTGAAGCTCGATGTCCAGGACAAATTGTTCGCCGGCCTCGGCAGCCGCCTCGGGCAGGTGGCCCGGCAGGTCATGCCGACCCTGCGCTCGGGCATCGGCGACGCAGCCACCGAGCTCAACTCCATGGGCAAGTACGCCCTGACCGCAGTGGCCAACTTGCAGAAGACGGGCCAGCTGCGGGGCGTCTTCGACGTGGTCCGCTCCGGCCTCGGCAACCTCAGGAAAATTCCCGGTCAGGTCGTCACCGGCCTCGGCCAGCTGACCGTCGCAGCCAAGCCCGCGTTCGAGCGGGTCACCAAGGGCGCCGGGTCGGCGATGGACACGGTCATGGCCAAGCTGGCCAAGGGCATGGAGTCGGGGAAGCTGACCGATTCGATCAATCACGCGCTCGACGTGATGGTGTCGATGGGGCACGTCATCGCCGACCTTTTCGCGAGCATCGGGAACATCATGAAGGCCGCCGGGGCGGCCGGAGGCGACTTCTTCGCCGTCATCGGCGGTGCGCTGAAGGAAATCCGCAGGGTCACGGCGATGCCTGAGGTGCAGGCCGCGCTGAAGGCGATCTTCCAGGCGTTGAACGCGATCGCCGGGCTGATCGCGACGACCTTGGGTGCGGTGGTCAAGGCGGTTCTGCCGGTCCTCGCCGCCCTGGCCCCGACGATCGTGCTCCTCGCGAAGCTACTGGGCCCGGTGCTGGCGACGCTGGCGGAGACCCTCGGCAAGGCGCTGATGCCGATCGCCAAGGCGCTGGGGCCGGTCGTCGTGATGGTCGGCAAGGCGCTGATTCAGGTAGTCAAGGCCCTGATGCCGCTGCTGAAGCCGATCGGCCAGTTGATCACCGGCGTTATCAAGGCCCTGGCTCCGGTGCTGGGCACGGTCGTGTCGGTGATCGTGCAGATCGTCAAGGCCCTGGCCGGGCCGCTCCTCGCGGTGATCAAGTCGCTGCTGCCCCTCATCAGCCTCTTCGGGAAAATCTTCGCTCAGGTCTTCGTCGCCCTGCGCCCCGCGATCACCCCGCTGATCGGCATCGTGGCGTCACTCGTCGGCGCGTTCGCGGGCGTCATCAAGACCCTGGTCCCGGCGCTGATGCCGCTCGTCCCCGTGATCATGACGATCGTCAAGATCTTCACCCAGCTGCTGCTGATGATCCTCAAGCCGCTCATTCCGATCATGCCGATGATCGCGCGGCTCATCGGCACGGTCCTCGTCCTGGCGATGCAGACCCTCACCCCCATCCTGAAAATGGTCGCCGACATTTTCAAGCAGCTCCTCCCCGAGCTGATGCCCCTGATGCCGCTCTTCGCCCAGCTCGTCATGGCCGTCCTGCAGCTGGTCACCGTCGCCCTCAAACCGTTGATGGCCATCATCGGATTCGTCGCGAAACTGCTGGTCGGCGTCCTGGGCGCAGCCCTGAAGCACCTGGTCCCGATCGTCGTGAAAGTTCTCGGCTGGGTCGTTCAGCTCGCCACGATCGTCACCAAGGTCGTCACGAAAATCGTCAAGGGCTTCCAGTGGCTCTTCGACGTACTCCTCGGACACTCGATCATCCCCGACATCGTCCGCGGGGCCGTCGGCTGGTTCACCTCGCTCTGGCACAAGGGCGTCAAAATTTTCAACTCGATCCGGGAAGGGATCGTCGAGACCTGGACCAAAATCTGGAGCCGCATCAAAAGCGTCGCCAGTAGCGCCTGGGGCCTGGTCCGCAAGGGATTCGACCGCTTCGCCGACGGCCTCAAGGGCGCATTCCGCGTCCTGAAGGACGGCCTCGGCAAGATCTGGGACGGACTGAAAGCCGTCGTCAAGGCCCCCGTCAAATTTTTCATCGAGACCGTCTACATGGGCGGCCTCCGCAAAGCATGGAAGGCCACGGCAGGGAAGCTCGGCATCCCCAACCTCCCCGCCGTGTCGCTGCCGAAGGGCTTCGCCCGCGGCGGCGTCCTCCCCGGCTGGTCGCCCGGCCGCGACATCCACCGCTTTTACTCAAAATCCGGCGGAGCCCTCGACCTGTCCGGCGGCGAGTCCGTGATGCGCCCCGAGTTCACCCGCGCCCTCGGAGCGGGCCGCGTCCACGGCCTCAACCGCCTCGCCGCAACAGGCGGCGCACCCGCCGTCCGCCGCGCCCTCGGCGTCCCCGGCTACTCCGACGGCGGCATCCTCGGCAGCCTCTGGGGCGGCGCCAAAAACATGGCCAGCGACGTCGCCAGCGGCGTCGGGAACGTCATCGACAAGGGCGTCGGCCTCGCCCGCGGCGGCATCGCGGCACTCGCCGAAGCCGCATTCAAACCGATCAGGGCCATCATCACGTCGGACGCTCCCGGCGGGAAGAACGAGGGCTCGTGGGGCGACATGGTGCAGCGCGTCCCGCTGTACCTCATGGACCAGATGATCGACTTCATCCGGGACAAGGACGACACGGCGTCCACCGGAGCCTGGGCCAAGCCCGTCAACGTGCCCTACGGCACGCGGTTCGGTGTGAAGGGCCCCATGTGGTCCAGCGGCCACCACACCGGTCTCGACTTCCCGGCCTCGACCGGCACCCGCATCGGCGCGGTGGCCAGCGGCACCGTAGCCTCCGCCACCTCCGGCGGCCCCTACGGCAACCACCTGACCCTGACCCACGGCGGCGGCCTCTCCTCCCTCTACGCCCACATGTCCGCCATCGCCGCCAAGGTCGGCGCGTCCCTCGGGCAGGGCGACCGCATCGGGTCCGTCGGCGCGACCGGCAACGTCACCGGCCCCCACCTCCACCTCGAAGCACGCCTCAAGGGCCGCACCGTCGACCCGATGCCGTACCTCAAGGGCGGCGCGGACCCCGGCGGCGGCACCGGCGTGTCCCGCTGGCACGGCGTCGTCGTCAACGCCCTGCGCGAAGTCGGCCAGTCCGTCAGCCTCGTCAACACGACGCTGCGCCGCATGAACCAGGAGTCCGGCGGCAACCCGAAGGCCGTCAACCGGAGCGACGTCAACTGGCAGGCGGGCCACCCGTCCGTTGGATTGATGCAGGTCATCGGTCCGACGTTCGACGCCTACGCCGGGAAGTACCGCAAGCGCGGCCCGAAAATGTACGGCGTCTCCATCGACCCGATGGCCAACCTCTACTCCTCGATGCGGTACGCGCTGGGCAGCTACGGCTCCCTGTCCCGCGCCTACAACCGGCCCGGCGGCTACGCGGCCGGCGGCACCGCCCGCCCCGGCGAACTGGCCTGGGTCGGCGAGCGCGGCGCGGAGCTGATGCGGGTGATCGACGGCGGCGTGCGCATCTACCCGCACGAGCAGTCCAAACGCATGGCCCGCACGATGGGCACCGCCGTTCCCGGCTTCGCGTCGGGCGGCATCATCCGCACGCCGAAGAAGAACGTCGTCACCGTCGGCGGCAAGAAGATCGACGAAGGGCCCATCGCCGCCTCCATCGGGGCCGCGTTCGTCAAGGGCCTGACCGGCACCGTCGGAGCCATCAAGGCAGCCGTCGCCAAGGTCACCACAGCGATCAAGACCGCGTTCAAGGGCGCGGACACCACCGTCGACGACAAGCTCCTCACCAGCCTGAGCAAGCAGTCGAAGGCACTCCAGAAACTCGCTGCCGAGCGCGACAAGATCCGCGCGAAAATCAAGGCAGCCGACACCCTCGCCGCCGAATCCACCGGCGCCGCCAAATCGTTCGCCGCCCTCACCTCCCTCCCCAACGGCGGCAACACGTTCGACGCGGGCGGCATCCTCGCCGGCATGAACGTGCGCCTCGGGCAGCTCAAGGCGTTCTCCGCGAACCTCCGCATCCTGGCCAAGCGGGGCCTCGACAAGGGCCTGCTCCAGCAGCTCATCTCGGCCGGTCCGGACGGCGGCGCGGCTTACGCGCAGGCGCTGGTGGCGGCGACCTCCTCGCAGCTCAAGGCCATCAACGCCGCGCAGATCGCCATCGGCAAGACCTCGAGCGCCTACGGCAAGGCCGCTTCCGACGCCATGTACGACGCGGGCAAGCAGTCCGGCAAGGGGTACCTCGCCGGGCTGAAGGCGACGGAGAAGAGCATCGAGAACGCCATGTCGTCGCTGGCGAAGAAGATCGCGAACGCCGTCCGGTCCGCGCTGAAAATCAAGTCGCCGTCGCGGGTCTTCCACGACATCGGCCTCAATACGGGCCTCGGCCTGGAGGGCGGCCTGCGCGCCTCCACCCCCCAAGTCGCCGCCGCAGCCTCCCAGATGGCCGCCATCGTCCGAGCCAGCGGCAGCGCCGCAGCCGGAACCCGCATGGACCACCGCACCTACAACGGCGGCGAACGCAACCTCACCATGAACGTCACCACCACCGACCAGCCCACCGAACAAGCCGTCATGCGCGGCTGGGACCACCACGACCTGCTCCACCGACCCGTCCTGATCGGAGGCTGACATGCCCATCCTGGTCGGCGAGCAGCCCGTCATCCCCCTCTTCCCGCCCCACATCGCCGAAGCACCCCAGATGACATGGACCGACGCGCTCGGCCGCGTCACCCACTTCACCGACTGGGAAAACGGCTGGGTCCTGCAACCCGGCACCAAAGGTCTCGACATGCCCAGCTACGCCTTCACCACCGACGAATCGCCCGGCATCGACGGGACATTCGTGCGGCAAGTCCGCGGCCAAGCCAAAGACATCACCCTCCCGATCGCGTTCTGGTGCGACGACTCCCGCGCCGCCTACCTGACACGCCGCCGCGGCCTCATCCGCTCCCTCAACCCCAAACTCGGCCCCGGCACCCTCACCGTCACCCACCCCGACGGGGAGACCCGCCACATCTCCTGCTACTACACCGCCGGCATGGAGGGCGACGAGTCGCTGGACGCGTCCGGGATGCGCTGGACGATGACGACGCTGACCTTCAACTGCCCCAGCCCGCTCTGGTACGGGGAGCCCGCGAACTTGCAGTTCGAGACGGCGCAGACCGGCCCGTTCCTGCCACTGCTGCCACTGCGCGTCCGCGACTCCCAAGTCCTCGGCGGCGTCCAGGTCGACAACCCCGGCGACGACCTCGCCTACCCCGTCTGGACCCTCAAAGGCCCCGCCACCAGCATCACCCTCACCAACTCGACGAGCGGGCTGACGCTGGAACTCGCCCACACGATGACGAGCTCCGACACCCTCGTCATCGACACCCGCGAACGCGAGCAGACCGTCACCCTCAACGGCACCGACAACCTCTGGCCCGCCCTCTCGGACACGTCAGACCTCTGGGGCCTCGAAGCCGACCTCAACATCCTGGTGCTCACCGTCCTCGGCGCCGATACGCCCACGGAGCTGCAGTTGACGTACTCGCCCCGATTCCTGGCGGCCTGATGCCCCGCTTCCCGCTGGAGGTCTACGCCCGCGACACCGCACTGAACCGCATCGCGGCGATCGACGACTGCACGGCCGTGACCGCCGTCCCCCGCTACAACGCGGTCGGCGCGTACACCCTCGAACTGTCCGCGTCCTCCAGCAAGGCCGCGCACCTGGTCGAGGGCAACGGCCTGATCATCCGCAGTCTGGGGCAGACCGTCCTGTCCGGGCCGCTGCGCACCGTCGACTGGACCCGCTCCACCTCCGACGGAGGACTCGGCAAACTCACCGTCGGCGGGGTGTCCGACGAGACGATCCTCGCCGAGGCCACCTGCTGGCCCAACCCGACGGCCGCGATCGGCTCCCAGACCTCCTCCGTCTACAAAATCTCCGGCGTGGCCGCCGAGACCGCGATGCGACAGCTCGTCAACATCAACATCGGCCCCGGAGCCGCCGCCGCCCGCCGGATCGCGGGCCTCGCCCTCGCCCCGGACCTCGGCCGCGGCCCCCTCGTCACCCGCGAGATCAACCAATTCGACAACCTCCTCTCCGCCTTGCAGGACATCGCCTCCGGCCTCGGGTTCCGGGTGGCGTTCAGCGGCGGCGGCGTCGAGTTCCAGGTGTACGAGCCCCAGGATCGCTCCCAGACCGCCCGCTTCTCCTTCGGCTGGGGCAACTTGCAGGACGCCTCCTACACCACCACCCCGCCCACCTGCACGAAGGCGATCGTCGTCGCAGGCGGCGGATCCTCACCCCGCGTCTGCAAGACCTACCCGCAGACCGACCCATTGTTCCCGGCCCTGGTGGTCGAGCAGTTCGTCGACCTCACCGGCGTCGACACCGCATCCGTCGACCTCACCGCCCAGATGGACCAGGCCGCCGCCGAAGCCCTCACCACTGGTGCCGGGCAGGGGTCGCTGGCCATCAGCCCCATCGACCTGCCGAAGCTCCGCTACGCCCGCGACTACAACGTGGGCGACACCGTCGCCGCGCAGCTGCGGGGCGGGACGTGGTGGACCGACGTGGTCCGCGAAGTGACCCTCACCGCCGCCCCCGACGGCATCTCCACCAAAGCCACGGTCGGCAGCGCGGACACCGGCGGCGGGGACGTCATCGCCCGCATCTACCGCTACATCGCAGGCATCAAGCGGGACGTCAACCGCGTCAAGACCCGAAAGGCAGGCTGATGGTCGAGTACTCCGCGCCGTTCTCCGACTCCCAGATCGCCACCGAATACCAGTGGTCCCGAATTTTTCGAAACCCCGGCCTCGACGGCGTCATCTCCGACGACCCCTCCTCCAGCGCCCTCAAAGTCACCGGCTCCGGCGTATCCACCGTGACCGTGGGCGCGGGCGAGGCTTACGTCAACGGGTTCTTCTACAGGCTCGACGAGACGCTGACCGTCCCGGTCACCTCCAACTCGGCCGGCTCCAGCGCCCGCATCGACCTCGTGGTGCTGCGCGCCGACCAGTCCGGGAACATCGTCTCCGCCAAGTACAAGGCGGGCGGCACCTCCGCCCCCACGCTGGCCACCGACGAGGCCGGCGTCTACGAACTGCCCCTCGCCCAGACGACTGTCGCCGCCGGAGCATCCGCCGTCACCGCAGGCAACGTCACCGACAAACGCTGGTTCTCCGGCAAACCGGCCGCCGTCGGCAACCCGGCATCCCGCCGGCCATCCCGCAAGGGAATGCTCCTCGTCGAAAACAAGGACGTGTACCTGGGCAACGGCACCGGCTGGGACCTCCTCGCCACCGCCGGATCGACGGCCTACGACTCGTACACGCCGATCTGGACGGCAGGCGCCACCACCATCAACTGGGGCTCCGGCTCCAAAAATTACGGGCGCTACAAGCTGCTGGGCAAAAAGTGCGACCTGACCATCCAGATCATCCCGACGGGCAACCCCCCGGCCTACGACGACCCGATCCAGGTCACATTGCCGTTCCCCTGCACGAGCCTCGTCCGCAGCCTCTTCACCTGGAACTTCACGTCGGCCAACGACGAGGGGGCCGCATTCGGTGTGGGCATGACGTTCCCCACCGACTCCACCAGCAAAATCGCCCGCCTGCGGTTCTCCACCGCCAGCGGCAACACCTCAGCAGCCATCCCCAACGCGTTCAACCTGCTCACCAACCAGCCGTTCAACATCCGCCCCGATGACGTGCTGACCATCACCGGCACCTACGAAATCGCCTAGAAGGGTGTTGCTATGAGCCGTCACGCCTTCGGACTCTCGACCGCAGACATAGCCATGGAGCGCGTCGGCGACCAGCTGTACATCCGCCCCGGAGCCACCGGCACCGCATGGGACAGCCTCGTCGGCGGCAGCCCATACGGCGACCTCACCGACCTCGAATCCAACCCCACCAGCACCGTGACCGCCGACGCCAACGGATCGGTCGGCTTCTACGGCCCCGACAACATCAGCGTCGTGTACATCGACTTCGGCTACTCCACCCGCTACCTGATGGCCGCCACCGACCTCGGCTCCCAGATCGACACCCTCACCGCGGGCAAAGTCGACCGGGCCGGCGACACCATCGACGGTGACCTCACCGTGGCCGGCGGGGTCACGGTCAACGGCACGTTGGCGGCGACTGCGGACGCCACCGTCGCAGGCAACCTGACGGTGGCCGGCGTCCTGTCGGCCGAGTTCAACTTGTCGTCGATGGGCATTTATTCGGTCACCTCCTACGGGGCGACCGGCAACGGGGTGACGGATGACGCGCCGTCGATCCAGGGGGCGCTGGACGCGGTGCGGGATGCGAACGGCGGGCAGGTGCTGGTCCCGCCGGGGACGTACCGGCTGGCGACGCTGCCCCTGCGGATCTACAAGAAGACGCGGTTGACGTTGATGCCGGGTGCCACGATGCGCCGCGACGCGGACGTCACCGTCCTCACCAACGGTGATGCGGCGCAGGTGTTCGGGGGGTATACGGGCCACGGAGATCTGATCATCGAGGGTGGTCTGTGGGACATGCGGGGGACCGCTGTGGGCCTCACCGCGTCCCGGATGTGCATGAGTCTCGGGCACGGCTACAACATTCTGGTCCGGGACACGGAGATCCGGGACGTTCCCGGCTATCACGCGATCGAGGTCAACAGCAGCAAAGACGTCCGGGTCATCGGCTGCCGGTTCCGGGGCTACGTCGATCCGGGCGGGCGTGATTTCAGTGAGGCGATCCAGCCGGACCTCGCGAAGGGCAGCTCTTACTTCGGTGCGTTCGGCCCTTACGATCACACGCCGTGCGAAGACCTTCTGATCTCTGGCTGTTACTTCGGGCCGTCGGGGACGGTGGGGACGGTGGCGTGGCCGCGCGGCATCGGCTCCCACAGTGCGACGATCACCAAATGGCACCGGCGCGTCCGCGTCATCGGCTGCTCGTTCGAGGGCATGACCCAGTACGCGATGACCGCCTACAACTACGAAGACGTCACGTTCGAGGCCAACACCATCTCGGGGTGCGCGGCCGGGTTCCGGGCCCAACCGCCGGTCACCAGCGACCCCAACGACACCAAACTTCCGGATGGCACGCAGACCAGCGCCAGCCAGGCCGTCAAAAACTTCGCGATCACCGGCAACACGTTCAGGAACATCGGCTCACACGACGAGGCGATCATCCTCGACGGCGTCACCACCGGAAAGGTCATGAACGTGACCATCTCCGGCAACACCATCGACGGCGTCACCGCACCCGAGAACGGCATGCGCCTCATCCACGCCCAGCAGGTCACCGTAAACGGCAACGTCATCCGCACGGCGGGGAACACCGGGATCAGCCAGGACAACGTCGACGGCGTCGTCATCACCGGCAACCGCATCTACGCCCCTACCGGCTCCGGCATCAGCTGCGACACCGGCACCGGCGTCCTCATCTCCGACAACGTCGTCCAGAACGCCGGCGTCAACGGCATCCACGTCCTGGGCGGTTCGGACGTGCAGGTGCTGGACAACACGGTGCGCGGCGCGTCGCGGGCAGCGGCGGGTTCGTATGGCATCCGGGTGTCGTCGGGCGCCGACAAGGTCACCGTCGTCGGCAACAGCATCCGCAAGTTCGGGTCGGGCAACGAGGCGGCCTACGGACTGTCGATCACCAGCACGTGCACGGACGTCCGCCGCTGGGGCAACGACCTCGCGGACTCGGGCACGTCGGGCCCGCTGGATGACCAGTCGACGGGCGCGGACACATCCCCGTTCGATGACCGCGGCAGCATCGAGGACGCGATGCGTCCGGCGGGCCGCTACGAGACGACGAGCCGCCTGCGGTGTGGGGCGACGTCGGCGGCCATGGTGTCGGGCACCCTCTACCTGGTGCCGATCTGGCTCCCCAAGGGGGCCGTGGTCTCCAACATTTCGTTCATGAACGGGGCGACTGCGGCGGGCACGCCCACGAACTGGTGGTTCACGCTCCACAACTCGTCGCGGGTGGCGCTGGCCCGGACGGCGGACCAGACGACGGTCGCCTGGGCCGCGAACACCGTCAAGACGCTGGCGGTCGCGCAGACGACGGCGGGGACGGCATCCTCGTACACGACGACGTATACGGGCCTCCACTACCTCGGCGTCATGATCAAGGCGACGACGCTGCCCAACCTCGTCGGCGAAGGCTCCATGTCCACCGGCCCCGGCGCCGCGCCCGGTTTCGGCGACACGAGCACCGGTCAGTCGACGCCCCCGACGGTCACGGCCGGCGCGTTCACGGCCGGAGCGTTCGGTGGCAGTGTGGGTCTGTTGGCCTATGGATACACGGCCTGATGCCGATCCTGGTGAAGGTGGACTCGGTCGGCGGCGTTTTGGCTGCACTGCCTGCGTTCGACGGCTTGCGGGTGCAGGTATCGGCGCCGCCCGACACGGATACGTCGGGGGTTCCGCCGGGCGGGATGGTGGTGGGCTGGGTGCTGGTCACAGACGGTGACGTGGCGGGTGGGGCGCGGGTGGATCCGGTGTTTCTCGCGGACGGCCGGGCATGGACACCGGACCAGTACCGGGCCGCATTCGGGCAGACGCTCAACGTCCGAGTCGGGCGCGCACAGTAGGCGGGAAGCTGGCGAGGGCGCGCTCTGCGGACTCGCGGACGCGGCGGGCAGACTCGTGGGCGAGCGCCAGGGATGCGCGCGCCCGGTAGGCCGTGACCTCAGCGAGCCAGGCGCTCGCTGAGGCCTCACGCACGGAAGCCTGGTGTGGCGTCATGGTCGCCTAGCCGTCCAGATGGCGACGAGGAAGCAGCACCAGGCGGCGAGCACGCAGGCCGTCACCTGCGGATTCCGGTCGTTGAAAAAAGGGACCATCGCACAGGCGCCTACAGTCTTGACCAGAAGGATGACGAAACGCCGTACCCGGCCGGTCACGACGGCTCCCGCAGCTCGACTTCGAGCTCGAAGCGCAGTCGCCGGAGCCTCTCCCACGGCCAACACAGGCCAGACACCTTCTTCACCGCCGCGTCAACGAGTGGGTCGGTGGTCTGGTATCCGGCGGCGAGCAGGCGCAGCCAGTCCCGGTCAATCCACTGCGGGCCGCCGTGACAGCATCGGAGCTTGGCGGGCTGATCGCGGGTGGCCGGACAGCCGACCTCGACGAGTGGGTACGAGTAGCGGCCGACGACGAGGTCGCATCCGGTGTGCCCGTCGATGCCTGCCGTGATCGCTTCCAGGGCGGGCTCGGGACGGTGGCCGTACTCACTCGCGATGATGGAGGGGTCGTGGGACAGGCAAAGGACGTGGTAGCTGCTGCTCACGAGGTGGTCTCCGATAGCGCAGTGAGGGTCTGCTCCCAGGATTCGAAGCGCAGCCCTCGGTCGTCGATGTAGACGGTGGCGGGCAGCTTCCGGTTGGTGACGAGGAGTCGGGCGCGGTCGTTCCAGAACTCGTGCGGCCGTGCGCCTTCCAGCTCCCAGGTGGCGGTGATCCCGAGCTTCTCGACAATCCACAGAGCCACCTTCTGCGGGTCGCGGCTGGTGTGGATGAACACGGCGTCCCGGCGCAGCAGTTCGTGGAGGGCATCCTGCGCGCCGGGGATCGGCTCGTCGTAGATGGTGCCGTCCTGCCAGCCCTTGCTGTAGGCGTGGATGACGCCGTCGAAGTCGACTGCGATGGTCATTCTCTACTCCTCGGGGCTGCGTTCGGTGCTGCTACTGGGGGACCAGCCCGCGAATCCGGCGCGCCTGTCAGCTGGGCCGCTGGCGACGGCGACTGCGTACAGCCGGACGGCCGCCTCTTCGGCACGGCCGAGGGGGTCGTCGCTGCTGCCGTTGATCTCGACGCTGATCTCACGGACGCCGTCGGACAGCTTTACCGTCACGTCAGGCATCGGGCTTGGTGGATTCGCCACGGAGCCGGTCCAGTTCGGCGCGCAGGCGGGCGATGTCGGTGCGCTCGTCGGCGCGGTTGATCGCGCTCACCAGGTCTGCCGTGGCTTCCTCGATGCTGTGATCGATCTGCGCCTGGAAGAGCGGCTGCCCGTCGGGTCCGACCGGTTGCCCGGTCTCGTATCCGTGACGCGCCCACGTGCGGGCTTCGTCGCGGTCGGCTTCCGTCTGCTCGGCCCGCTTGATGAGCTCGCGGATGTTGGCGTGCTTGCCTCGGATGGCGGCTAGCGCCGCGCTGTGCAGCTGTCCGGAGGCGAGGCCGAGTTCCGCGTGCAGTTCGTCCCGCTCCTTGGCCGTCCGCTGCGCCTCGTCGCTGTTCGGGAACTCTCCGGCGCGCAGCAGCGGTTCCGTCTGCACGAAGGTCTCGTTGGCGGGGATGTCGACGGTCTCGGGGGTGACGATGACCCCTCGGGCGCCGATCCTTTCGGCGATGCCGTCGAACTCATTGACTGGCTCGGGCTGGTCGAGGCCGGTGATGTAGCGGCGCGGCTCGCACTGGTCGACGACGAGCACGAATGGCGGCCGGTCGTCTTCGGTGCCTTCGGGGAGTTCGAGGATCTGCAGGCGGGCCATCAGCCGGTCACCGGCTCGTAGGTGACGGCAAAGATGTCAGGTTTGCAGGGGTAGAACTCGTTCTGTACGCCTCGGAGGATCCAGTCGTCGAGGTCGGCCCGCATGGTTCCTTCGAGTGTGCGGATGCTGATGGAGTGCGGTGTGTCGCCGTCGTTCTCTGCGCAGCGGTCGGGGTTCGAGCAGGTGTAGCTCGCGCTCGCCCCGTGGCCGAGTATCCAGTCGATGATGCGGGTGGCGCCGTCGGCGGTGCCGTCCCACTGCACGGCTTCGATCTCGACGGGCTTCTTGCGGTAGCGGTCCATCAGTCGTCCACCTGCCCGTCGTCTTGACGGACGATGCTGCGGACGTTGACGGCCGGGATGTACGCGGCTGCGGAGCCATCTCCGACCCAGGCGATGTACTGGCTGCCGGAGGGTTCGAGGTTGGCGGCGGTCACGGTCTCCGACTCGCCGTCGAGGTAACTGATCAAGTAGCGGGCCATGGCGCGGGCTCCTGGTGGTCTAGCTTGCGGGCGGCGTGTAGGTGATGCAGTCGGTGGCGTCGGTGCGGGCGAGCGCTACGAGGCCTTCGCTGGTGGTGCGGAACTCGACCCAGGCGCCGACGGGTTCGATCCAGTCGGCGCGGATTGTTTGGGTGTCGCCGTCGGCGAAGTCGACCGTCCATGATCCGCCGGGTTCCGGGCGCGCTGCTTCGATCGGTACAGCCATGGGCGCGGGCTCCTGTGGTCGGGTTACGGCTTCCAGTGCGGGCCGCGTAGCGCTTCGGGCACGTCGCTGGTGGTGATGTGTCTGCTGTCGTGCTCATCCGGGCGTGCTCCCGTCCCGTTCGGCGAGCCAGCGGCGCACGAATTGGTTGTGGCGGGCGTCGGCCAACGCGTTGTGCTCGCCGTCCATCTGTGCGGGCAGAGCGTCCCAGGCGAGGCCGAGGCGGGCGCGTTCCTGCTGGATGTCGTTGGTGTACATCGGCACGCCCTCGGGGAGGTCGGCCATCAGTCCCCAGAGCCAGCAGAGCCGGACGTGGTCGTAGGCCCCGTAGTTCGCCCACAGTTCGGGGCTGTCGGTGGCGAGGATGAAGTCGCGGACTTCGTCGGCGATCCGCTGCCGACGCTTCACGTTGGGGTCTGCGTAGTGGAACAGCCAGCGCTTCGGCATGTGTATCAGGGCGTCGCCGTGCCCCTTCGGCAGTGACGGAACGACGTTGTCCATCAGCCAGCGGTGCTTGCGGATGCGCCGCACGGGCATGTCGCGGTTGACGGCGTAGTACTCGCGGCCGTCGTCGGCGACGAGCGCGATGCTGATCAGCTCGATCGTGTAGCGCTTCTTCCGCCAGCCGTGCCGGTACTCGATGAACTCAAGGTCATAGTCGATGCCGCTCATGGCTTGTGTCCCTGCTTCTCGTGCTGCTCGGCTTCTGCGATGAGGTCGGCGATGGATGGGCTGTACCCGTTTTCCCACCATCGGACATCAGATGGAGCGCCGTGTTCCCCGCAGATCTCGCAGGTGAGGGCGACAATGGGCGCATCTGAGGATGGCTCGTCGGCGGTGACCCTGTAGTCGGCGAGGTTGATCACGCGGCGTCCCGGTGCGGAAAGTCCTTCACCTTGAGCTTCGCCATCCGGCCGTCGGGGTGATGCCAGACGACGCCCTCGTAGGGGCGGGCCTGGAGCCATTCGCGGAGCCCGTCGTAGTCGCGGGGCGCGGTCGCGAAGTCCTCCCGGACGGACAGTTGGGACCATCCGTGCGGCATGAGGATGTGGCACCGGTAGTCGTCCGGATCGCGGTTGATCTTCGGGCCGAGCAGCTCGAAGGTCCCCGCGCCTTCAACGCCGCCACAGTTGACGAGGGCCTCGGCGTGGAACTTCGCGAAGGACGACTGCCCGATGGGCTCCCACCCGACGGTCCTGCCCGTCTCCCCATCGGTGCTGACGACCCTGTAGTTCGGCGGCGGCATCTTGCCGGGCTTGACCTCACGGCGGGCCCACCACTCCCCAGCCGCGTCGAGCATCACGCACACACCGTCATACTTCCGGGTCGCGACGCCCTCCCCAGCGAGGACCCATTCACAGCCGGGCGTCACAGCACGGGTGACGATGGCGGGACGGCCGTCGAAGTCACGGACGAATACGGTCGGGATCTTCTTCACGGCTGCTCCCCGTTGAGGATGTCGCGCCAGTGGTTGAGGGTGGCGGCGTCGACGTGCCCGCTCTGGACGCGCTTCTGGCCGGGGTGCGTCTCGGTGCGGAACTGGTCGAGGACTTCGCCGAGCGCGACGTGGAGCCGGCCCCGGTCGGCCTGGAGCCGCGCGTGGGTGGTGTCCTGTGGCTGGTCGGTGCCGAGGGCCCACCGCGCCCGCTCGACTATCGCGCGCAAGTCCGCGTTGTCCGCCCGTAGTTGATCCACCAGGGACAAGGCGGGCGGCTGCTCCGGCTGAGCGCCGTTCGGCTGGCGGGCGTGATCTACGAGGTTGCTCATGCGGGTCTCCGGTGCGGGTGTGCGGGTTGGTCGGCGGGCCCAGACCCGCACGGCAGGGCCCGCCGCGGGTCGGACCGTGAAGAGGACCCACCGCCGAGACTACCCGTTACCTGTGATTCGTAGGTAACGGCTGGGGTTAAAGCTACGATTCGTAGGTAGACCCTCGGTAGGGAGACCCGCATGGCCAAAAAGCTCGTCACCAGAACCACACTCGGCTGGCCCGCCTCAGCCGCGCCGCTGCAGAAGACCACACGCGGCGTCAAAGTCCACTACGAAGGCAGCCCCGTCTCCACGAAACTCCTCACAGACCACGGCGCGTGCCTCGCCGAGTGGAAAGCCATCCGCAAATCGCACCTCGCCAACACCGCCGAGGGCTACTCAGACATCGCCTACAACTACGGCGCCTGCCCCCACGGCTACCTCCTCGAAGGACGCGGCATCGGCAAGCGCACCGGAGCCAACGGCAACCAAGACCTCAACCGCGCCCACTACGCGATCGTCGGACTCGTCGGCAGCAGCGGCCTCACCGACCCCACCGACGCGATGCTCAACGCCATCCGCGACGGCATCGACCTCCTCCGCAACAACGGCGCAGGAAACGAGATCAAAGGCCACCGCGATGGCTACGCCACCGCATGCCCCGGCGGACCCCTCTACGCCTGGGTCCAGCAGGGCGCACCCCGCCCCGGCGGAACCCCCACGCCGACGCCGGCCTGTGAGCCGTTCCCCGGCGCGACGTTCTTCATGAACGGCAGCAAGCCCGCCCTCGGCAAGTCCTCGAAGATCTTCACCGCGATGGGTCGACGCCTCGTCTCCGTGGGCTGCGGAAAGTACCACGTCGGCCCCGGCCCCACCCTCGGCACAGCAGACGTCGCCAGCTACGAGGCGTGGCAGCGCAAGTGCGGCCACACCGGCACCGCAGCCAAATGGCCGCCCGGCAAAACCACTTGGGACAAGCTCCGCATCCCCAACGTCTGACCGCCCCGAACCCCACACGACCTGCAAGCTTCCCGCCACAGAAACGGAACCCGTCATGCGCCTGAGAATCTTCGGCCGCGAGCCTGCCATCTTCCTCGGCGTCGCCAGCGCCGCACTCAGCCTCATCGTCACGTTCAACGTCGGCCTGTCCTCCGAGCAGGCGGGCGCGCTCGTCGCCGTCATCGGTGCCGTGTTCGCCGCCCTCACCGCCGCGATCACCCGGCCGATCGCCCCGAGCGCCTTCACCGGCCTCGTCACCGTCGTCGTCGCACTCCTCGCCGCGTTCCACTTCGACGTCGCGCCCGAGACCGTGGGCTCCCTCAACGCCCTGGTCGTAGCGATGCTCGTCTTCCTCACCCGCGGTCAGGTGACGCCCGAACCCATCCCCAGCGCCAAGACTCCGGCTCCGACGGACGCCTGATCGAGACCGAGAGTCATCCGGAGGCGGCCCGTGACTGAGCTGATGGGCATCAACATCGTCCAGGGCGGTTCTGCCGCGCTGCTCGCCCTCGCCGTCGTCTGGGTCCTCAGTGGCCGCCTCCTACCCCGGCGTACTTACGACGACCTCCGAGCCGAACGCGACACGTGGCGCGACGCCCACACCGCGTCGGAAGCAGCCCGCCGGCTCGAACGGGAGCAAGTCTCCGAGCTACTGGAGCTGTCGAAAACCGCTGGCCACGTCCTCACGTCCCTGCCCCGCCCCGGCCCCACCCGGGAGGAGGTGACGCCCGATGCCGATCTGGATCAAGCGCCTGCTCCGTAAGCACGTCCGCCCCCCACGCGGCAGGTCGCCGGGTCAGCAGGCCGCGTCGTCCGCGCTCGTCCGCGCCGAGGCTGCCCAGGTGGCCGCCGAGTTGCGGGGCCCCGAGGTCACCGCTGCCGCCCAGCAGATCAGGGTGGCCCGCGAGCGAAACCATTTCGCGGAATTGTTCCAAACGTTGCTGGAGGGGAGAGGGCGATGACGTCTGCCGAGTTGGCCAACGCGTTCGTGTCGGGTGTCGTCGTCGTGTGCACCGCCACATTCATGATCACGTACCACCTGCGGGCACCGTGGCGGTCCACGGTCATCGGCTGGTACCTAATGACCTTCGCGGCGTCCATCGGCATGCTCTGCCTCTACACCGTCCTCATCACCGCATGGGGCCTCGACGGCCTGCCAGCGACGATCCTCCGCTTCATCCGCACAGCGCTCCTCCTCGCCGTCGGCGTCGTCATGATCCAGTGCACCCGCATGGTCATCACCGCCCAACGAGTCCGCGACGCAGCGCCGGACGAACCGCCCGCCCAGCACGACTCGGGAGCCTGACATGCCGCTGCCCGCCGGGATCCCCACATTCACCCTCGTCGGTGAGTACCCGCCCCTCTCACCCGACGGGACCGAACGGGAAGGCACGCTGCGGTTCACACCGATCCCCGCCGTCCTCGCATCGAGCAGCCTCGGCGTCGTCCTCGTCGGCAGCGAAAACGTCACCCTGGACGAATTCGGCGCGTTCGCCAAGCAGTTGGTGGCCAACGACGCCGCCGACGAACCGTTCCTGTGGCGCGTCGACGAAGACATCTCCGGCCAGCCACCCCGCAGTTTCAACATCAGCGTCCCCGCTGCGGCCGGCACCGTCACCCTCGCCAGCCTCCCCATCTACGAGACGCTCCCCGACGACTACGTCGTCATCCCCGGCATGGCCGGACCCCCCGGCGCGCCAGGCATCCAAGGCACACCAGGGGTCGCAGGACAGGCGGGCGCCCAGGGCGAAGCCGGCGCATCCGCCTACCACCTCGCAGTCCAGGAGGGCTACGGCGGCACCGAAGCCCAGTGGCTAGTGTCCCTACGGGGGCCAGCCGGAGCGGACGGGACGGCGGGCGCTGCCGGAGCCCCCGGAATCAAGGGCGACACCGGCACCGCCGGACCGCAAGGAACGACCGGGACGGCCGGAGCCGTCGGCGAAACCGGAGCCGCAGGACCCCCAGGCATCGCAGGCCCCGCTGGGGCAGCGGGCCCGACAGGTACGGCCGGAGCCCAAGGCCCCCAAGGACCCATCGGAGCAACCGGACCACAGGGCACAACCGGCGCGACGGGGAGCACCGGCCCCACCGGAGCAGCAGGCCCGGCAGGATCAACGGGAGCGACAGGACCAACGGGAACCACTGGCCCGACCGGAGCAACTGGCCCCACAGGAGCAACCGGGCCAACCGGCGCCCAGGGACTCCCCGCCCCCGGCTACGTGGCGACCGTCGCCGACCTGATCGCGGCGACCCCGTTCTACATCGCACACCGGGGCTCCGGTGCCGAGCTGGGACCGGAGCACACGATGCCCGCCTACGACGCGGCCGTCGCCGCCGGGGCGAAGGCGATCGAAGTCAGCGTCCAGGCGACCGCCGACGGCGTCCCGGTCTGCATCCACGACGGGACGCTGACCCGGACGACGAACATCACCACCGGCGTCGTCACCGTCGCGGACTGGACGTACTCGGCGCTGCGTCAGAAGGTCCGCGCCTCAGCGAAGCCCCTGCTCGGCGCAGGGTGGGAAGACCCGCCCCTGTGCACCCTGCGGGAAGTCCTCGACAAATACCTCGGCAAGGTCACGATCTTCCTTGAGGCCAAGGGCAATTCGGCCGTCCCGATCGTCCAGGCCATGCTCCTCGCCTCCTACCCGGAGGCCCCGCGCAGCGTCGTCTGGAAGGCGTACTACACCGGCAACACGTTCGCCTGGGCCAAAGCCAACGGCTTCCAGACCTGGGGTTATGTAGATGCGGGGACGACGGACGCGCAGATGGACGCGGTGGCCGCCAACATCGACATGTGGGGCGTGCCGCACACCATGTCGGACGCGCGGATCTCTGCCGTCATCGCGCGCGGCAAGCCCGTCATCTGCTGGGAAGTCCACCGCCGCTCCGAGCGAGACCACCTCTCCAGCCTCGGCGTCCGCGGCATGATGTGCTCCGAGCTCGTCCACGTCCGCCGCACCACGCCGCTGCTCACCCGCGACGCATTCGCCACACAGGTCCGCAGCCCCGGCGACATGGGCACCGTCAACTACGACGCCGCCACAGCCCTCCAGTACGACGGGACGGGCTGGGCGTACCTGAACGTCACCCCCAACGCATCGGCCGACCTCGCCTCGCTGGGGCCAGTGACGGCCACGACGTACACGATCTACTGGTCGATGAAATTCGGAGCGCTGCCCGGATCCACCGAGCACTCCGGCATCGCGCTCTGCAAGACAGCCGACGACATCTACAAATTCGCCACGGCCAACCCCACCGGCGGCTACCACATCGCGATCCGCGGCAACGGCGACCTCCAGATCTACACGCACACCACCGGCGTCACCGCAGGCACCCAGCTCGGCACCATCGCCAGCGCCACGCCCGTCGCCGGCGCGACGATGACCTTCGAGACCACAGTGACGCCGACACAAGTCATCCTCCGCCGCACCGACGTGACCCCCAACGTGGTCCTCACCGTGACCAACTCGCTCTACCGCGGCGGCTACATGGCCCTGTCCACCGGGTCCGTCACATCGCTGACCAACAAGGCGTACTGGCGGGACGTCCTCATCCCGTGACCGGGGCCATAGTCGATGCCTCCCCTGTAGATGCGCCCGCGCATCGATGTGTGGGCGGCGCGCATGGAGGGCCACCATTCCATCCAGGCGCGGCCGTTGGCGGGTCCGTCCTCTTCCTTCACCGGGTCCCAGATGCCGTAGTAGATCGTCTTCGGGATGCTCATGGTCATGCTCCTGCCTGTTCGGTTGCGGCGGCTTCGCAGGCGGCCGTGATGACGCGCGCGGGGACGCCGCTGTCGAAGGCGACGCTGTAGTCCTGGCCGGGCCCGACGACGCCGGAGTCGAGGCAGTCGTTGGCCTCGGTCCAGAGTGCTCCGTTCTTGATCAGAGCGCCTTCAGAGTTCTCGGTCCAGCCCTGTGCGGTGAGCACGTCCCGGACGTCGTCCCGGTAGCCGATCTCCTCGTCGTTGCTCGTGGTCCAGGTGGCGACGAGGGCTGCGATGTCATCCGCGCAGGGCTTGCAGGTGGGTTCGGTGACGCCGAGGCGGGTCTCGTGGAGCTGCTCGCGGTCGACGTACCGGCAGCAGCGCAGGCAGAGGATCTGTCCGAGCTGCGGGGGCTGACTGTGCAGCCGGTAGCCGGTTCGCCGGGGGATCCCGTTGCGGGTTTGCCCCGTCTCGTGCAGGGACGACAGTTTGATCCAGCGCAGCCGGTACCGCGCGTGAAGGCTGCTCGGGTCGGTGACCAGGGCGCGGCCCTCGTAGATCCGGTCGACACGCAGGTGGGTGGGCTGGCGTGGGTTGCAGGCGATGTAGATCTGACCCGCCCTGACGGCCATGGCCATGCTCCTCACTGCTCGGTGGTGCGGCGGACCCACTCGCGGGAACGGTGGGGTGGGGGAGGGCTCAGTGCCCGGTCTTCTTCTGATGGTTGCGGATGCTGGCGGGTGCTCCGACGTAGTCGCAGTCGGAACACTTCTCCCACGCACCCGATTCGACGGCGGCTGCGGTGACGGAGTTGGCGGGGCCGAAGTCGTGGTCGTGGAGGAGGCGGGGGACGGACGCGCCGTAGCGGACGGCCATGAGGGCGGCTTCGGCGACCTTGTCGTGGCCCTGGGCGAAGAACCGGCCGATGCCGACCTCCTTGCCGCAGCCACACCAGCAGGTACCGGTGGGGATGAGACGGTCGGTCACTTCGAACGTTCCAGCAGTAGTACGCCGATTGCGGCGACAGCGCCGGCGACGGCCTCGTTGTACGCCTCTGGGGTACCGGGGGCGTCCGTCAGGTACTCGCCACGCGCGGCCTCGATCGCCTCGGCGAGAGTGTCGGTGCGAGGGGCCCATCCGGCGGCGCGCAGCGCGGCAACGTAGTCACGGCGGCACCGCTCACAGTCGGGGCAGTTGTGGTCGCCGGGCTCATCGCCGCAGACTCCGCACATGGCACCCTCGTTACTGAGTACCTGCACGGCCAACTCGTCGGCCGGGGTCGCTGCTTGCTTCTCGGTTGTCATCATGAACTCAAGGTAGCAAGCCAAGAGGCGAAGTCAAGACTTACAGTCAAGGCCATGCCCGACGTGAAGCTCACTCAGGGAACGGCCCACCCTTGATAACATGCGATATCGCGGGCGCAAAAACGGTACAATTAGCTATGGCTGACAACCCGCATGACGAACTGTCCGGTCGGCGCTCCAAGCGCCAAAGAGTGGGTACGCGCCGTGCAAGCAACGGCGCCTCGCTCCCCTCAAGCAAAGATGATCTACCCGGGTGGATCACCTTCTTCTTCATCCCCGCGAACGCCTGCGAGGCGTGCTCCCGGCACTGGCACCACAAGTGCGCGGGTGTAGACGTCCTCCTCGATCCCTCTCCGGACTGCCCCTGCGACTGCGGCGACCGCAAGGATCCGATGCGGCTGAGCCCTGAAGGCTGGGCCGACCTCGCGCTTCACGCACCTGATCATGTTTGGATTGCCGCCATGTTCGAGCGCCAGCGCGCGGCAGGCATCCATGCCTGCGCGGTGGACGACCAAGAACGGCACCGCCCGGCCCGCTGGGAGGGGCGACGATGAGTAAGCACTACGGACCGCGCGTTCCTCAGAACCTCCCGCTTGTTTGTACCTGTGCGCATGTGCGTTCGGAGCACGACGACGTGTGCTCCGGACGCGACTCCTACGGCTTGGCCTGCGAATGCCTCAGCTTCGAGATCGACCGCTACTGGAGCGGCCTCGACAGCGAGCGAACGCCCCCCCGTCCCGAAGCTGTTGCTGCCGCCGACTGGTGGGCGCTCCAACTTGCACAGCCACCCGTCCACGGGATCGGAGCCCAAGAGCAGTCGGACTTCGCGAACGCTGCGACTGCTGTCAGCCGCAAGCCGAAGACGCCCGAGCAGATCGACGACTTCCGCGTCGCACTCGCCGAAATGATCGAGCGGAAGCTGAGTAAGCGACCGGAAGACTGGCGACCGGACAATCCGTCGTGGGCCAGTGCCTTCCGCACGATCGCTGGTGACTACCGGCCCGCTCAGGAACTGGAGACTGCCGCCGAGCAGGCCGGGTTCCAGCTCAAGATGTTCGACGTGCCTATGAAGACTGTCATGTGGATCAACCCTGGGATCGTCAGAGTCGCAGTCGGCCATGGCGGCATCGACGAGGTTGTGTGGCAGGAGGCCCAGTGACCGACGCCCTCGTCCCTCGTCAGTCGGACGCCGCCCCCGCCGCCTACGACCCGGCGACGCTCGCCGTCCTGGCCGCCATGGAAGAGGCAGCCGAGAAGCACCTCGACGCCATCCGCCCCCACAACACGAAGCGCGGCTACGCCAACGACTGGAAGCTGTGGGAAGAGTTCCACCAGTGGCTCGCCGAACGAACCGGGCACCCGCTCGCCCTGACCGATGTCACCAAAGGCACTCTCGTGGGCTTCGTCGTCTGGCTCGACACGATCAAGCTCGCCGCGCCAACATCGATCGACCGCAGGATCACCGGGGTCACCGTCACCGCCCGCCGCGAACACGGCGTCGAAGTCCCCAAGGAAGCAACCGTCGCAGCCCGCCAAGCCCTCAAACCGCTCAAAGCCGACGAAGACCGCATCGCTCGCGGACGCGGACAAGCCGCAGCCGCAACACCCCAACAACTCCAGCAGATGAGCGCCGCCGTACCCGAAGGACTCACCGGACTCCGCGACCGCGCCCTCTGGCTCATGGCCTTCGGCATCGCAGGACGCTCCGCCGAAGTCGCCGCCCTCCGCGTCGACGGCATCACCCTCCACAGCAAGGGCCTCAAGATCCGCGTCCCCGGTGTCAAAGGAAGGCCCGCCCGCGAGGTCGTCGTCATGTACGGCAAGAACCCCGACACCTGCCCCGTCCGCGCCTGGTCCACCTGGAAGGCAGCCGGCGGCATCACCGCCGGGGCCGCCTTCCGCGCCATCGACGTCTGGGGCAACATCGGCGACCGACACCTGTCCGCCGAAGCCGTCCGCGAGATCATCGCCCGGAACGCCGAACGCGCCGGAATCGCGGTGCGCCTGACGGGCCACAGCATGCGGGCCGGGTTCATCACCACCTCACGCGTCGCAGGCAAGCGCGAAGAGAAGATCCGCGCCCAGTCCGGCCACGCCGAGAACAGCCCCGCCTTCTGGGGATACATCCGCGAAGCCGACAAGTGGACCGACGCCGCATCCGAGGACATCGGCCTGTGACCACCCACCACGACGACATCCCCCGCTGCGATCGCCCCAAGGCCAATGGCAAGCCCTGCATGCGACGAGGCGGGCCCTGCTCGGAGCACACAACTCCCGAGGAGCAGCGCGCCAGCCTTGAGTGGGCCATGACGGAGGTGAGCCGCCAGCGCGATGCGGAGCGCGACTGGCTGGGCTCGACAACGACCAGGCGGCCCACGTTCGCAGAGGCAGAGGTGCTCGACCGGCAAGGCACCCCCTCATGCCACGCATGGGAAGCGCCGAGCGGAAGAGTTCCGCCTCATCTGTCCGCCGCGGCGGCTCTCCGGCTGTGGCAGGCGGGCGCGTGTGCCATGTGCAGCGCGATCCGCGGCCGACTGCTGGTCGACCACTGCCACAGGTCGGGCCTGATCCGAGGGCTGTTGTGCACCAACTGCAACACGGCCGAGGCGTTCTCCGACGCCCCGTCGTTTGCTGCGTACCGGGACCGCCCTCCGGCCGCGATGCTTCAGATGGCGGAGCAGTACGGGTCCCCATGGGACGGGTTCGGCGCCCCTAGCGCATAACCCATAGGACGTTATGCGCTAGCTGCTGCTCCAGAGGCACAAGCAGATCCACAACGCCCGGCGTTGTGGATCTGCCCGCTGTCAGCTCCGGGTGGGACACTGGCGGTGCCGGGATGGCGCAGACAGGTAGACGCACACATCGGGTCGAGTGTCCGTGATGGTGCCGGTTCGAATCCGGCTCCCGGCCCTACTTCACGCCGTCGAGCAGGCCGGGCACAGGGCCGCGGCAGCCGACCACGCCGCCAGCAGACGCGCGTACTCCGCACGGTCCTCCGCCGACCACGCCAGCCCACGCCGCGACCGGACGAACGCCCGGATCTGCACGTTCACCTCAGCGGCAGACGGACCCGCAGCAAGACGCGGGAGGACAGGGGGCATGCGTCACATGGTATCTGCGGGCGGTGACAAGCGGCAGATGCAAGCCGCCAGTTACATACCGTTCGCCTGCGCCGCTGTCCCGATTCGGGCCGGCGGTCATACGCTGGCCCTCCGAACCGCCACAGCTGGGGGCAGCATGAGCAGCACGCACCACGTCGGCATGCGAATCCGCGAGTACCGCAAGGTCAGGCAGCTATCCGTCCGCCAGCTAGCGGGCAAACTGGCGATCAGCGTCAGCCTCCTCGAAAAGATCGAAGCCGGTGACCGCAACCCCACGCCCGGCCTCATCGCGCAAATCGCCCGCACCCTCAAGATCGGCCCAGATCGCCTCACCGGCCAGCCCTACATGAACGGCACCGAGTCCGAGGAGCAGGTCCAAGCCGTCATCCCCGAGCTGCGGCGGATACTCCTCACCTACGACAACCCCGACGACCTCCTCACCAACCCCCGCCCCCTCCCCGTCCTCGCCGCCGAAATGGACCACGTCACCCAGATGCGGCAGGACGGCCGCTACGTCCCCATGGGCCCGCTCCTCCCCGGCCTGCTCACCGAGCTGACGCACGTCGCCCTCGACAGTCGGGGACGGGAGCAGCAGCAAGCGTTCTGGTGGCTTTCCCGCGGCTACCGCGCCACGAACTCCCTCGCCCACAAGCTCGGCTACCACGACCTGAGCCTCACCGCGATCGAGCGAGTCCGCTGGGCAGCGGACCGCTCGGGCGACTCCCTCATGCAGGTCACCAGCGCGTACCTCAAGGCCGGCGCGATGGTCCGCATGGGTGCCTACGCTTCCGCCCGCCGAGTCCTTGAAGGGCTCTCTGACGAGGTGGATCGCCTCGCCCCGGAGGCGTCGCTCAACGAGGAGCAGATGGCCGTCCAGGGCGCGATCCTCCTGAAACTCGCCATCCTGGAAGCCCGCGACGGACAGCCCGCCCGCGCCGAGCACCGCCTGGCTGAGGCCCGTACCGCGGCGGCGTTCCTGCGCGGCGACACCACCCACTACGAGATGTCGTTCGGGCCGACCAACGTCCGTATCCACCAGGTCGCCGCGCTCATCGACTCCGGCGACACCGAGCAAGCCCTCGCCCGACTCCGCGAGTGGGGCCAGGAGCAGGACCGCGACGAGTGGGAACTCCCCGACGGCATCGCAGCCGAACGCACCTCCCACCACCACATCGACGTCGCCGCAGCCCGCCTCATCGAGGGCGACCGACACGGCGCGCACCACGAGCTCGCCGAAGCCCGCCGCATCAGCCCCAACCACGCCCGCTCCCACCCCACCCTGCGAGCCACCGCAGCGACACTCGTCCGCCTCGACCGAGGCCAGGACGACTCCGTCGCCGGATTCGCACGCTGGGCAGGGATGTGACGGAACGTCAAGCCGTAAGGCGAAAAATCATCCCCACAAACTGTGGGTAAACGCCCCCTTGCGATACGACACGATCCCCTCACTGATCACAATGAGGGGATCGCGTCATGCCCACCACCGAAGCCGCCCGCACCTGGCTCGCCAAAGCCGACCCCGACCGAGAACACGCCCGCACCTGGTTCGCCAACGCCGGCGTCGCGCTCCTCCCCGTCGGCAGGATCTGGGACGCCGTCCGCATCGACGGCCAACTCGCCACCCGCATCCTCCAAGCAGGCATCGACGGCCCCGTCATCCAAGACCACGGCTCCTACTACTACCTGGTACCCCTCGGGACGGCCACTACATGGACCGTGGCCGGCACTGCATGTCTCGGCGACAGCTGCTACATCGCAGTCCCCACACCAAGCCGCATCAGCGGGCAGGCCGTCCACTGGATGCAGCCCCCGGACGGCTCCGGCGCCCTCGTCGACCCGGCCCGCCTCGCCGAACTCACCGACACCTACCGCGCGGAGGTCGGGCCATGCTGAGCTGCACCCACTGCGGCACGACGACGACGAACGTCCGGCTCATCTCCACCGTCGAGACGGCCAACGGCCCGGGCGGTGCGGTCGCCGCGTGCAGCCGACATCAGGACCTGTACCCCATGCCGCCCTCGGACGTTGAGTTGATAGACAGCATCCAGCGTGGGCTCGACGCCGAGCGGGCGCGGCGTGCGTGACGGCTGTGGCCTCGTGCACGCTGCGACGCTGGCCGTCCTGCTGTGGGTCACGCTCGCGCGAGGTGCCGTGACCGCGGGGGCCGTATACGAAGTCCAGGCATATGCCTGACGCATACACCGGTTCCGTGACACACTTTCAGATTCAACCAGTCACACAGCGCGGCGCATCAGACTCACCGAGATCGAACCTCAGCACCCACCGGTCCATCGGGAGGACCAGATCAGCCGTCTCCAGCACCCCGCCCTCCCTGTCCAGACGGGTCCGCACCACCCGGTACGCCAGCACCCCGACGGTCAGCCCCAGCGAATGAGCCTGGGACACGTCGAGCTCCATCACCCCCACCTCCACGAGGCGCCTGACGTGCCTGACGCGCCGGCCGCGCCACCACGACGAGACGAGCATCGCCGACCGGCCGCCGGGGTCCAGGCACTCCAGCGACTCGTGCTGCAGCACCGCGCCGGGTTTCACGCCGAGCCGGGCGGCCAGTTCGGGGGTGGCGCGCCGGGGGCGGGTGTCGGTCGTCTCGGAGGTGTGGGGCCAGTCGGCGTCCGGGTCGGTGAGCGCGCGCATGGCTGGAGGATGCGCTACGTACAGGCGCTGCCGCGGTTCTCCTTCGAGGAGTCCGCGGCGGCGGAGCAGGGTGACGGCGAGGCGGATCGTCTGTTCATGGACGTGGTATTCGGCGGCGAGGTCGACGCGGGAGGGGATCTGCTGGCCGGGCTGCCAGTGGCCGGCGTGGATGCGGCGGGTGAGGTCGGCTGCGATGCGACGGTGTCGCGCCTCCGCCATCCCGACCCCTCGATGATCATGCTTCGTGAGGGTTCAGGCTAGAAATCTGGCGGTCTGCTGGATATATCCAGCCGAGGCTGGAGGCTGTGAATCGCCTCCAGCGAATGCGAAAATGGTTGAAGGTGCAAAGAGAGTTCTCGGCATCAACCCCCTGATCGGCCGTCCATCATCGGCAGCACCCCAGTAGTCGAGGGTGGGCGGTCTCCAGTTATTGACGGTAGCGCGTCAATTTCACTCGAACGAGTGAACCGTTTCTGCAACATCAGTGCAGCCCGCACTCGTTGAGCAGAAAGCCAGGCCCGGACCGCAGTCCCACCCCCCAAGGTGAACACCGCGATCCGGGCCTGGTCTGCGTCTGTCCACGTGGCTCCCGCTCCGACCTCAGGGGGTGGGCGTGGGAGACGAATGGGAGATGATCATGTCTAAGCCAGGACGCTCAGGACTAAGTGAGACTAGCTAGCGAGCTAACTGGCACGACCCGCGAGGCTTGGGTGAGCGGGGAATGGGCCGGAGGCGACCTTGGTCAACGAAGGTCGGCTCCGGCCCATCCTGAGCGCACGGCCCCCAGCGCAAGCAGCCATACGGCCCACAAAACACCAGGTCAGGCGTCGGTCAGCCCGCCGACTCGCCCGCGTGCGGGCTGAGGTGGCCGGTCGCGACGAGCGCGAACAGCACGATGCCGAGCAGGATCCGGTAGATCACGAACGGCATGAAGCTCTTGGTGGTGATGAACTTCATAAACCATGCGATAACGGCATATCCCACCACAAAAGCGATGATCGTGGCGAAGATCGTCGGCGGCCAGGACACATGGCCGCTCTCGCTCGCGTCCTTCAGCTCGAAGACGCCGGAGGCCAGCACGGCCGGGATCGCGAGCAGGAACGAGTAGCGGGCCGCGGACTCGCGGGTGTAGCCGAGCAGCAGGCCGCCGCTGATGGTCGCGCCGGAGCGGGAGACACCGGGGATCAGGGCCATCGCCTGGCAGAGGCCGAAGATCAGGCCGTCCTTGGTGCTGAGGTCCGTGAGGTTCTTGCGCTCCTTGATGGCGCGGTGCTTGCCGCCGGTCTCGTCGCGGGCGGCCATCCGGTCGGCGATGCCCAGCACGATGCCCATCACGATGAGCGTGGTGGCGATGAGTCGCAGGTCGCGGAACGGGCCTTCGATCTGGTCCTTGAAGGTCACCCCGAGCACACCGATCGGGATGGAGCCGATGATGACCAGCCAGCCCATCCGGGCGTCGTGGTCGCCGCGCATGTCCTTGTTGAACAGGGACCGGCTCCAGGCCGAGATGATCCGCGCGATGTCCTTGCGGAAGTAGATCAGCACGGCGGCCTCGGTGCCGATCTGGGTGATCGCGGTGAAGGCCGCCCCCGGGTCGTGCCAGCCGGCGAAAGCGGCGGTGAGGCGTAGGTGGGCACTGGAGGAGATGGGAAGGAACTCCGTCAGCCCCTGGACGAGTCCGAGGATGAATGATTCGAACCAAGACATGAGGCTGGTGCCATCCAAATAATGATCATGGCCTGACCGGCGGAAACGAAGGTCGGGCGGGCTTGCCGGGTTTCTGTGCGAAGTGCGTGCGCGGTCGTACGGAAGGGGCTGCGAGCGGCCTCGCGCCGCCCCGTCGCCGACGTACCTGGCGCGTCGTCAGCCGCTTGCTCCCTTGTTCGGGCTTGTTCGAGTGTGAGCCGAAAGTGATCATTCGCGGCGGAACGCAGCCTAGCGCCCCCGGGTGAACGGACTTCCTGAAGCCCCAGCTGTCACGGTCGGTGCCGGGGCGGAGTGACGGCTGGGCCGCCGCTGTCCTGGGCCTGGGCGCCGTGGGCCATCGCCGTCCCCGTCGCTGTCCCGGTCGCTGTCCCGGTCGCCGGAGAAGGTCAGGTGAGCGCCGGGTCCGCGGCGAGTCATCCGGAGTATCGTCACTCGCGTCGGGGCGGGCGAGCCGAGTGCCCGCGAGGGTGTCCGTCGATGCCCTCTGCTGTGAGCGCGGCCCTGACGCCGGCATCCGGTGGGCCCAGTCCGGCGGCCCCGGAGAGAGGCTCCCAGCCACCGCCCGCCACCCCGACGCCTCTATACCACAGCGGACCCGTCGAACCCGGGATTCGAGGGCCGCACCGCCGGGATCGGCCGAGTCGCCCGCCGGGAGATGCCCGCAGGTGGGACCATGAACACGCCCCGGACACGGCGACGAGAGTCTCGCGTGCCGGAGGCGGGGGAGGGCGGGCCCGGGGGCCGCCCGTCGCTTATGGGGAGGACGCCTGTCATGCCTGAACTGCCGCGCGAGGAACGGTTGGCCGCAGCTTTGGTCGAGCTCGCCGACACCTTGGTGGGCGACTTCGACGTCATCGGCTTTCTGTACACGCTCACCGAGCACTGCGTCGAACTCCTCGACGTGACGGCCGCCGGCGTGCTGCTGGGCGCCCCGCACGGGCACATCGTGGAGGCGGCCGCCTCGGACGACCGCACCCGCAAGCTGGAGTTGTCCGGTGTGGAGTGGGACGAGGGCCCCTGCCGCGACTGCTGTCGCACCGGCGCGCCGGTCGCCGAAGTGCGGCTCGGCGCGCAGGACGCGCACCGCCGTTGGCCGCGTTTCGCGACCCGAGCGCGGGACTTGGGCTTCAGCTCGGTGGTCGCCGCCCCGCTGCGCGGACACGGCCAGACGCTGGGCGCCCTCGCGCTCTTCCGTGACCGCCCCGGTCCGCTGGAGGCGACCCAGGTGCGGCTCGCCCAGGCGCTGGCCGACACCGCTGCCATCGGCATCCTCCAGCAGCGCGCGGTCCGCGATCAGATGACCTTGGTCGCCCAGCTGCAACAGGCCCTGGACAGCCGCATCATCATCGAGCAGGCCAAGGGCGTGCTGTGCTGCCGCCGCCGGATCGACGCCGAGGAGGCGTTCCAGCTCTTGCGCCGGCACGCCCGCCGCCACCAGGTCCGCCTCACCGAGATCGCGCGTCAGGTCATCGACGGCACCGCCGACGCGGCCCTGCTGAACGCGGGAAGCTGACGGGTCGCCGATCCGCCCCTCGTCGGGGCCGGCGGGCCTGGTCTTGAGCAGCCCCGCTCGTCGGCCGGTGGCGGCCCGGTGGCCGGCCGGGCCCTCGATGTCTCAGAGGCCGAGTTGGTCGCCCGCCCCTTCGACGTAGCCGAGGGTCCGCCCCGTGTCGGGCCTCAGTTCCCCGGCGGCGAGGTCCTGGGCGGTGACCGGCGCGGAGAGATCGCCCGCATCGGCGGCGGCGTGCCCCGCGCTGAGGGCGAGGGCGGTGACCGCCAGGGCGGCGGCGAGAGTGCGGCGCATGTCAGCTCCAGTGAGTGATGTGCAACGGGATCGGTCACCCGACCAACGACGCCGCACGATCAGCCGTCACCGGGGACTCGCCCGAAAAGCCGCAGGCATGCTCTGGCCCTGCTCTCGATCTGCGCTCGACCTGCCCTTCTGCTCTCTCGGGGCGACCGTCGGAGCCGGGCCGTCGCCGCGCCGTGATTCCCCCTCCATTGAGGACAGGAACTGACCTATATGGCCTCTACGATCGGATTACGTCACCGTAGAACACCCCCTCAGGAGAGCCATGAACGCCGAGGTCCGTCCCTTCCGCATCGACATCCCCCCGGCCGACCTGGCCGACCTGCGCGAACGACTGGCCCGCACCCGTTGGCCCCGGCAACTGCCCGGCGAAGGCTGGAGCAGGGGCGTCCCCGTCGACTACCTCCAGGACCTGACCGCTTACTGGGGCAACGACTACGACTGGCGCCGGCACGAGGCGCGGCTGAACGAGTTCCCCCAGTTCATGACCGAGATCGACGGTCACGACGTCCACTTCCTGCACGTCCGCTCGCCCGAGCCCGACGCGCTGCCGCTCATCCTCACCCACGGCTGGCCGAACTCCTTCGTGGAGTTCACCGACCTCATCGGCCCCCTCACCGACCCCCGCGCGCACGGCGGCGACCCGGCTCAGGCGTTCCACGTCGTCGTGCCGTCGGTGCCCGGCTTCGGGTTCTCCGCAGCGCCCCGCGGGACCGGCTGGAGCGTCACCCGGGTGGCGCGGATGTGGGCGGAGCTGATGAGCCGTCTCGGGTACGAGCGCTACGGCGCCCAGGGCGGCGACCTCGGCGCGTACATCGCCCCGGCGGTCGCGGAGGCGGCCCCCGAGCATGTCGTCGGCGTTCACATCAACGGCGGGATCGGCTTCCCCACCGAGCGGGACGTCCCGGAACTGACGCCCGGGGAATTCGAGCAGTACGAGCAGTTGCAGCGGTGGCGCGGCGGCGGCGTCGACCACCACAAGCTGCTGCGCGCCGCGCCGCAGACGTTCTGCTACGGCTGGCACGACTCCCCGACCGCCCAACTGGCCTGGCTCATGGAGAAGTTCCGGGAATTCGCCGTCACGGTCGACCTGGCCGAAGAGGCCATCGACCGGGACCTGCTCCTGACCAACGCGACCGTGTACTGGCTGACCGGGACGTCCGGCTCCTCCTCCTGGATCATGTACGAGAGCACCGAGTTCGCCTGGCCGCAGGGGCAGACGAAGGCGCCGACCGGCGTCTACCGAGGGCCGCCCGCGATCCGGCGGCTGGCGGAGCGCCACAGCACCATCACCCACTGGCCCGAGGAGAACCCGGGCGGGCACTTCGTCGCGATGGAGGTCCCCGACGCGCACGCGGCCGACATCCGCGAGTTCTTCGAAAAGCTCCGCTGACCCGCCGGCGTCCGCGTCCGCGTACAACCATCCACGGCCGGCCCGTGTCTTACCCGATGAAACCACAACGCAAGGGGGAGAACGGGTATGAAGCGTTCAAGTGCGATGGCAGGGGCCGCGGTTATGGCGGTGGCGGGTATCGCCACCATGGCGACCGCGACCACCGCGTCAGCCGCTCCGGCGGGTGCCGCCGCTGCCTACAACGGGGCGTGCGGCAGGGGGTACAGCGTGGTCAACTCCGCGGCGATCACCGGCAAGGGCACGGTGTACCTCACCTACAACCGCACGAGCGGCAAGAACTGCGTGGTGACCGTCCGCAACACCACCGGTTCGCCGGTCTACATCTTCACTTACCTCGGCCGGACCGACGGCAGCGGCGACGCCGTCTTCGACGAGGGCGAATACCGCTCGTACGCGGGTCCGGTCTACCTCGCCGCCAAGGGCGCCTGCGTGGACTGGGGCGGGACCATCCAGAACGTCAGCGTCAGCGTCACCGGCTCGAACTGCGGAAAGCTGACGGCGGGGACCGTCACGCACCACTGATCGGGGGATCGGCGGCGGTCGGAGGGCTTCTTGGCAGTACGCGGGAGGCCCTCCGGTCCGCTTACCGGCGGCGGTCAGCGGCTCTTCGGGAAGTCGATCGTGATCCGGTCGAATCCCAAGGACTTGAGCAGGTTCTCCAGCATGCTCCGGGTGTTCTTCTCCGCCCTGGCCGGCAGGTCGCTCTTCTTCGCGGCTTCGCCGATGTGCTGGACGGCCACCTTGTGGACCTCGCGTTCGTCGCCCGGATTGTCGGAGAAGACGTCCCCGAGGCGGTCCAGCAGGCCGCGTTCCTCGGTGACGGCGTAGGAGCGGTCCGAGTCCAGGGCGGGCTTGCCGAGTTCGGCGTGCGGGAGCCTGACGGTGGCGCTCCTGCGGTCGTCGCTCATGCTGACCGAGCGCTTGCCGAGACCGCCGAGGTCCACGTACGCGCCGACCTCGCCCGCGCCGACGAAGAGCGTACGGCTGCCGCGCACCGCGTCCGGCAGGAACTTGGCGTCCTTGTCCAGGTCCACGACGACCTGGAAGTTCCCGGTGGCCGCCTGGTAGCGGCTCATGTCCTTGATGGACTGGAGCAGCGTCGGCCCGGTCCGGTCCTCGGTCTCGGTGCCGAAGGGGTTCTGCAGCTTTGGCAGCAGGTCCAGCCGCCCCGCGAGGACGACGGCGAGGATCAGGACGACGAGTGCGGCCGGCAGCTTGATCCACCAGGACGCGCCGGGCCGGCGGCCGGCACCGCGCTCGGACCCCCGTTGGGGGGACGGAGCTTCCGGGGGAGCGGGCGGGGTCGTCGTACGTCGTGATCGCAGCAGAGCCATCGCTGTCGCACCTCCGGGGCGCCCGGGAGTCTCCCACCCCCATGTGTTCCCTGAACTCCCTTGGTCATGACTCCCGTCGATCCGGAGTACGGAGCACTCGCCCGTGACCGCCGGCGCGCGCCGGTCCGCCGAACGCCTGCGGCGGGCTCGGCTCGCGGGCGTCGTGGCGGCGACCCAGCTAGGAGGCAGTGGGCATGGCCGGCGGGGCGCTACCGCTCGTCGGGCGGCGGGCGGCGGTCGCCCAGCTGCTCGTTGAGCTTCTGCTGGGCCGAGTCGACCTGACCGCTGTGCTTGCCCTGGGTCTTCTTGTCGACGAAGTCGCCGGCCTTGTCGACACCCTGGCCGGTCTGGTCCTCGTGCCCCTTGAGCATGCCTTTGAGTTTGTCGAGCATGGACATGTCTGTCCTCCTTTGGGAACGCCTGACACTCTCAGCATCGCCGCGATCACCCGGACCCGCATCCCGGACCCGCATCCCGGACCGGCGGGCACCGTGCGGGGGCCGGGCGAGAGCTGGGTACGGGCAAGGTTCAGCCGTCCCGCGAGGTGTCCGGCCGCAGCCGCCCGCGCTTGCGCCAGGCGACGATCAGGCCGCCCAGACCGGTGATCGCGATGAAGGCCATGGCGATCAGAAAGGCCGGGGAGGTCGGCGCCGCCGCCCGGCTGCCCGCGATGACGTACGCGGCCGTGTTCGGGATGCTTCCCAGTGCGGTGGCCAGCAGAAACGGCAGCCAGCCCATGCGCGAGACGGCGGCGCAGTAGTTGGCGGCGGCGAACGGCACGCCGGGGAAGAGCCGTACGGCCAGCATCGAGCGGAATCCGTGCCGGCTGAGCTGACGGTCCACCGCAGCCAGCCAGCGGGCCCGCAGCAGGGGCCGCAGCGCCTGCTGGCCGAGCAGCCGTCCGAGGCCGAAGGCGATGCCCGCGCCGAGCACCGTGCCCGCGATGGCAGCCGGGAGCCCGACCTGCGAGCCGAACAGCGCGCCCGCCGCGAGGTTCAGCAACGGCCGGGGCAGCAGCGCGGCGGTGCACAGTCCGTACGCCACGGCGAAGAGCACCACGGCCGCGCCGCCCGACACCTGGGGCGGCCAGCCGTCGGCGAGCAGCCGCTGCGGCTCGAACAGCACAACAGCCGTCGCGGCGCCCGCGAGCAGGGTGATGAGGAGGACGAGCCGTGACCACGGGGACAGCAGCGCCCTGGCGCACCGCACGGTGAGTCCAGCGGGCCGGATGGCAAGGTCGGGCATTCCGGGAGAGTAGCCGACTCACGTGTGTGATCGCCGTAACGCCGTACGCGGACCAGCGGCTCCCCGCAGGCGGTGACCCGAGCGGTCTTCCGGCCCTGCGGCTAGGCGGTGGCGGGGCGTCGCGGCGGCTGGGCCGCGCGCTAAATCGTTGGACTCGCGAGCGCCCGGCCACGATCATTCACACATGTTCCGGCACGCCTTCCCCTCGCCCCCGTCCGCAGTCGCGGACGCGTCGAAGGCTGCCGTCGAATCCTCGGCAGTCGCTGCCGCAGCGCCCATCGGCGGCGCCCGAAGCTGACCCTTCCCGGATCGTCCGGCGACCCCACAAGGGGAGGGTCGGCCAGACCCAGGGGTCCCACCTTCGCGACACTTCCGAGGAAGCAGCCATGTCCAAGCAGGCATACGTGCGCACCAAGCCGCACCTCAACATCGGCACCATGGGCCACGTCGACCACGGCAAGACCACCCTTACCGCCGCGATCACCAAGGTGCTCAGCGCCCGCGGTTCGGGCTCGTACGTCCCCTTCGACCGCATCGACCGGGCTCCGGAGGAGGCCGCGCGCGGTATCACGATCAACATCGCGCACGTCGAGTACGAGACCGACACCCGGCACTACGCGCACGTCGACATGCCGGGCCACGCCGACTTCATCAAGAACATGATCACCGGCGCGGCGCAGCTCGACGGCGCGATCCTCGTCGTCTCCGCGCTCGACGGCGTCATGCCGCAGACGGCCGAACACGTGCTGCTCGCCCGCCGGGTGGGCGTCAAGTACATCGTCGTCGCACTCAACAAGGCCGACGCGGGCGACCCCGAGCTCACCGACCTGGTCGAACTGGAGGTCAGGGAACTGCTCTCGGCGCAGGGCTACCCGGGTGAGAGCACGCCCGTCGTACGGGTCTCCGGACTGCTCGCGCTGGCGGGCGACGAGCGGTGGACGCACGCGATCGAGGCGCTGCTCGACGCCGTCGACACCTATGTGCCGCTGCCGATGCGCTACACCGACGGGCCGTTCCTGCTGCCGGTGGAGAACGTGCTGACCATCACCGGGCGCGGCACCGTCGTCACCGGCGCCATCGAGCGGGGCACGGTACGGGCCGGCGACCGGGTGGAGGTGCCGGGCAGCGGGATCGCCTCGGTCGTCACCGGCCTGGAGACGTTCGGCAAGCCGATGGAGTCCGCCGAGGCGGGCGACAGTGTCGCGCTGCTGCTGCGCGGCGTCCAACGCGACGCCGTCCGCCGCGGCGACGTCGTGGCCGCGCCAGGCAGCATCGCGCCGCGCCGGCGCTTCACCGCGGAGGTACACCTGTTGTCGGCAGCCGAGGGCGGCCGGCGCACGGCGGTGGCGACCGGCTACCGACCGCAGTTCTACATCCGCACCGCGGATGTGGTCGGTGACGTCGACCTCGGCGAGCACACCGTCGCCCGGCCCGGCGACACCGTCACCATGACGGTCCTGCTGGGTCGCGACGTGCCGCTGGAGACGGGCCTCGGCTTCGCGATCCGCGAGGGCGGCCGCACGGTCGGGGCGGGCACGGTGACGGCGGTCCTGGGCACTCAGGGC